>NZ_JACVUE010000030.1:0-446 GCF_016624925.1 Leuconostoc sp. S50
TATGATCACACGTGATGCGGTTTACGATTTCAAAACAGTATCACCGAAAGAGTTTGATAGTTTCATTTTTTATAAGAGCTTTCGAGATGGTCGTGAAAAAGATTATCTCAAACAGGTTGCATATTACGCATTGATGTTTGACAAGGCCGAAGCACATGTTTTGTACATTAAGAAAGACCAGAAGACGCCATTTATTTATGACTATCAGTTATCAAAAGTTGAAATCAACTCTTATGGTCATGAAATGATGGACGAAATTGAAAAAGCTGTCGGCATCGTATCTGACCAAACACAAGCAATGGCAGTGAATGATGGCAGTCAGTGGGCATACAAGCACTTTGGAGGTGTGATTGATGATTAAGGTAAGCAAGTTTCAAGAAGTAAAGTTACAAAAACCAGCGCCTAAAGGTATCGCAGTTTATGGTGAGCCAATGGCGGGTAAGACA
>NZ_JACVUE010000031.1:0-397 GCF_016624925.1 Leuconostoc sp. S50
TGATACTGTTTTGAAATCGTAAACCGCATCACGTGTGATCATATCTGCACGACCAGTAGCGTTAAAATGTAAATCGTCCATATCAACAATTTCATCAATTGATACTTCAAATTGTGCTAAACCACCTTGTGATACTTTCAGTACGTAATTACGTAGCTTATTACCAACGGTAATGGCGTCTTTGTAGGTTGATTTAAATTGACCTTTAGTCTTACCAGTTGATGAGATAATAGCCTTCTTGTCATCATCTGTGAATCCTTGTAACATTCTTCGACCCTCTGCTAGGTTGTGAACAATGTTCCCATAATGCAAAGCGTCGTTGTTGCCTTCCCACCAATTGTTGATGCCTAGATAATCTTCTAAGGCACGCAATGGGTTTTTGTTAAACTTCAATGCC
>NZ_JACVUE010000032.1:0-374 GCF_016624925.1 Leuconostoc sp. S50
CTTAGGCAACATTTGAGATACGATTGCGATTATAAAAATTGATATACCAACCAATGGCTGCTTGGACTTCAGTTAATGTTTGGTATGCCTTCAGATAAACCTCTTCACGCTTCAATATTGAATGAAACGCTTCCATACGGCCATTATCGTACGGATGTCCTTTGAGTGAATAAGAATGTTTCAAGCCATAATTTTGGCATTTAATATTAAACTCAGCACTCGTGTATTGTGACCCCATATCTGAATGAATAATGAGTGGCTTTCGATGTTTATCCAACGCCATCTGTAAGGCACTTGTGGCTAGCTCGGCTGTCATTGTATCGCCAATTTTATAGCCCAATACTTTTCTCTTCTCAGGATCCAAAACGGTCGCT
>NZ_JACVUE010000033.1:0-325 GCF_016624925.1 Leuconostoc sp. S50
CGTCGACTCACTGTCTGAAACAGACTCACTCTTTGACGTTGATTCGCTGTTCGAAACCGACTCGCTCTTTGACGTTGATTCACTGTTCGAGATTGAGTCGCTCTTTGACGTCGATTCACTATCCGAGATAGAGTCACTCTTTGACGTTGATTCGCTGTTTGAGACTAATTCGCTTTGTGACGTGGAATCGCTGTTCGAGATAGAGTCGCTCTTTGACGTCGATTCACTGTTCGAAATCGATTCACTCTTTGACGTGGAATCGCTGTTCGAGATAGAGTCGCTCTTTGACGTGGATTCACTGTTCGAAATAGAGTCACTCTTTGAC
>NZ_JACVUE010000034.1:0-295 GCF_016624925.1 Leuconostoc sp. S50
GCTCTTTGACGTGGAATCACTGTTCGAGATCGACTCGCTCTTTGATGTTGATTCGCTATTTGAGATAGAGTCACTGTTTGAGATAGAGTCGCTCTTTGATGTTGAATCGCTGTTCGAGATTGAGTCGCTCTTTGATGTTGATTCGCTGTTTGAGATCGACTCACTATTTGAGATTGACTCACTGTTCGAAATTGAGTCGCTCTTTGATGTCGAATCACTGTTTGAGATCGACTCACTCTTGGTCGTCGAATCACTCAATGAAACTGATGTACTCATTGAACGACTATCGGAAACA
>NZ_JACVUE010000035.1:0-295 GCF_016624925.1 Leuconostoc sp. S50
GTCTCGGCGACTGGTTCTAGGGTGTTGTGTCGATCGAATCGTTGATCGTCGTAACAGCTGGGGTTGGGTTAGGAGTCAGCTGCTCGAAGTTACCGCCCGTGGCGTCTTGGATAGTGACGCTAACGGTCGAGCCGTTGTTGTAGACGTCATTGGCCGGCGTCTGGAAGTCGATGCTGCCCTGAGTCTTACCCGCGTCAACAGTGATGACCTGGCCGTTGGACAAGGTCACGGTCACCGGCGTCTGCGCCGGGTTGGTCAGCGTCACAGTGTAAGTGATGACACCACCTTCGGTGAC
>NZ_JACVUE010000036.1:0-286 GCF_016624925.1 Leuconostoc sp. S50
GCCATTGGCGCGCGACCGCCTGGTTGGTACGACACGGTACCGCGACATGCGCCAAGGCGTCCGCGCGCCAATGGCGCAGGCCTAATTGGCCCGAAACAAACGTAGGAGCGAGCGCAGCTCGCGATGCGCCGCGCGGGCGGCGCTCGGTCTCGTAGGCGCAGACCGTGTTGTGGCGAACACCTGGCAGCCCTGATGCAATCTCGGCCCGGGGCCCTTCACCGGCAGAATGCGGTTGGGCTGGCAGGTGTTCGCCTTTACAGGTGCAGCGCCTGGGAAATCGAGCGCC
>NZ_JACVUE010000037.1:0-284 GCF_016624925.1 Leuconostoc sp. S50
GCTCTGCTTCAACCCCCGTTCAATCAGCTTGTGCCGGTACCGCGCATGCTGGTAATGCCAGCCTTGATCCGAATGCAGCACCAGTTTGGGGCTGCCTCCCAAGCGCTCGAAGGCCTTGTCCAACATGTTTGTTACCAGCTCGAGTTTCGGCCTGTCCGCTACCTCGTAGGCCACAATTTCACCGTTGTACAAGTCCATCACGGGCGACAGGTAGACCTTCTGCTCGGCCACTTTGAACTCGGTCACATCTGTTACCCATTTTTGATTTGGACGCTGTGCGATGA
>NZ_JACVUE010000038.1:0-279 GCF_016624925.1 Leuconostoc sp. S50
AGCAATTTGCTCTGGCGTCCAATGTTCAACATTAACCCAAGTTTCAATGATCTCTTTTAATTCTGGTGTCAGTTTGAGACCAGTCCCCATTTTACTGCGCTTTTTCAAGGCAATATATTGTCCACGCTGTGCCGAATACTTGATACGTGCGTGTATGTCCATATTCAACAGTGTTCGTCTATCTAAATGTGAGAAATCAAGTGTATTGCCACGGTGTAATTCACGTAGTATTGATGACGGCGTATAGCCTAAACGTCTTGCGATATCTGCTTGTGTCAT
>NZ_JACVUE010000039.1:0-271 GCF_016624925.1 Leuconostoc sp. S50
CGTTACCGAAGCAATCGACTTCACGACGGGGTCATTCGCGCCCACATAGACGTTGTCCGGTGCGGTCACAGTGACCGAGCCGGTGGTGCCGTTCGCCGGGATGGTGATGGTGGTTTTGCCATCGTCCAGGGTGAAGGTCAGGGCGCCGTGATTGTTGATCGGCAGACCATCTTTGTTGGTCAGCGTCACGGTGTAGGTGATGTCGCCGCCTTCGGTGACCGACGAAGTCGCGGTCAACTTGGCGACTACTTCGTCGATGGTATCGGTGACT
>NZ_JACVUE010000003.1:0-172698 GCF_016624925.1 Leuconostoc sp. S50
TGTCGAATCACTGTTTGAAATAGAGTCACTCTTTGACGTTGATTCGCTGTTCGAAACGGATTCACTATTTGAAACAGACTCGCTATTTGACGTTGATTCACTGTCTGAAACAGACTCACTTTTTGACGTCGATACGCTTTTTGAAACAGACTCACTATTTGAGGTCGAATCACTGTTTGAAATTGACTCGCTATTTGATGTCGAATCACTGTTTGAAATAGAGTCACTCTTTGACGTTGATTCGCTGTTTGAAACCGAGTCGCTCTTTGACGTTGACTCGCTGTTCGAAATGGATTCACTCTTTGACGTTGATTCACTGTCTGAAACAGACTCACTATTTGACGTTGATTCGCTGTTCGAGATCGAGTCGCTCTTTGACGTTGATTCGCTGTTTGAAACAGAGTCGCTCTTTGACGTTGACTCGCTGTTCGAAATGGATTCACTCTTTGACGTTGATTCACTGTCTGAAACAGACTCACTATTTGATGTCGACTCACTATTTGAAACAGAGTCGCTCTTTGACGTCGATTCGCTGTTTGAGATTGACTCACTCTTTGACGTTGATTCGCTGTTCGAGATCGACTCGCTCTTTGACGTTGATTCGCTGTTCGAGATCGACTCGCTCTTTGACGTGGAATCACTGTTCGAGATCGACTCGCTCTTTGATGTTGACTCACTGTTTGAAACTAATTCGCTCTTTGACGTTGATTCGCTGTTTGAAACCGAGTCGCTCTTTGACGTTGATTCACTCTTCGAAATAGACTCGCTCTTTGATGTCGATGCGCTGTTTGAAACCGAGTCGCTATTTGACGTTGATTCGCTGTTCGAAACAGATTCACTGTTTGACGTCGATGCGCTGTTTGAAACAGACTCACTATTTGACGTCGATTCACTGTTTGAGAGGGACTCGCTCTTTGACGCTGAGTCACTATTCGAAATTGACTTACTATTTGACGTCGATTCACTGTCTGAAACAGACTCACTATTTGATGTCGATGCGCTGTTTGAAACAGACTCACTATTTGATGTTGAATCACTGTTTGAAATTGACTCACTCTTTGACGTTGATTCACTGTTCGAAATGGATTCACTGTTCGAAATGGATTCACTCTTTGACGTCGACTCACTCAAGCTTGCCACAGTTGACATTGACTCACTTTCGCTAATCGACGTTGACTTCTCAACCGACATTTGCAAATGAACCGTAATCGTTGGCGTGGCATCGACAGAAGTGCCATCGGTACCAGCTGACATAACATAGGTTCCAGAACCATTCTCGACACTCACAAGTTGATAATCAGCCGTATCATATTGCTGCTCACCATTTAAAGTATCGGACCCGTCAACGTCAAACAAAGATCCAACTTGCCCACTAATAGTAGCCGTTGAAATCACACTACCAGTCTCATCATCCACATAATTAACAGTAGCACTTGTTGTTTGTGGTGTTGCGGTAATAATCAAATAATGAGTATATGAACCGTCAGCTTCAGCAATCGCGCCACTAATGGTATAGGTTCCAGGCACACTTTTGTTGCCAAGTGTATCCCAATACATATCTGAGCCAAGAGTATAGCCAGCTGCAGTGAATCCCATATCAACAGCTTGTTCCGGATTATAATCATCTATAATAGGTTGGAGGCTTGCAGGATCAATGGTATCGCCAATATGCGCGTCTCCTTGAGTTAAGTCTGCCCCATCCATCGCCTCATAAACAATATAATACTTGTTCCCAGCGGCGTCAGTAAACTCCTTTAACGAAGAGCTAACCGTATCGGTATAATCACTCGCTTTAACAACAGTGATTAACTTCACAGCAACCTGTTGCGCTGCACCATATACTTCATTAATGGTCTGTGTTGAAGCCACAGTTTGATTCTCATCAAAGGTTAGTGTGATTGCGTTAGTACCGTCAATTGCATTACCTTGCGCATCTTCACCCGGTGTATGCAAATAGTATGTCTGCCCATTTGACGTGATCGTTGCTGGTACATCAATCGAGTTAACAGTATAAGTCGTGCCATCATCAGAAGCCACGCCATCTGCACCTTGCCAAACAACAGCGCCACTTTGCGTCGTAACACCAGTTACGCCGTCGGTAGCTAGAGTGGCTGTTCCAGTTACAGTGGTTGTTGTAGCCAGCTGTAGTGTATTGCCACTCGCATCTTCGTACGTCAATTGAATATTAAACGTATTCACCTTGCTTGACGTGGTAATTTTGTGCGGTACATCAATCGTCACTGGCTGATCAACCGTGCTATCATTGTCGAAGTTAACCGTTAAGACACCATTCGCATCAATCGTGCCACCAGTTACTACTGCTTGCGAAAAATCATATCCAGCAGGCATTACTTTTGATAAATCAAAAGTTGCTGTGGTGCCAGATCCACCATAGACAGTGCTATCTGATGTCAAAGTGACAGCTTGCCCAGTAGTTGCATCATTAACAGTGATAGTGGCTGTTTGAGCGACTAAATTAGCGTACGCTTGATTCAAATCTTGTTGTGACGCATTATCATTCGTCAAAACTTGTTGTGCAGCAGTCAATTGCGCCGCCATCACACTTGCAAGATTGCTATTGGCAGTCGTTGTGTTCACCAACGCCTGTAACTGTGTCTTATCAATTGCTTGATACGCAATTACAGTCGCTGACGTGCCAGTTACTGCGCCCGTATAGGTCGCCGAATAAGTTGTCGTCGCAAATTGCCCAGCCGCGACATCTGACACATCTGGCGTCCCAGTATCAAAACCAGCGGTAACTGTAACCGTTGGTGACACCGCAATATTTTGGAAAGCTACCAACGCTGAATTAATCCCATTCGCCAAATTAATCTCGGATTGCGTCACACCAGTCATCATTGTGTTGACCGCATTAGAAATATTAGTTGTCGATGTATTGACCAAATCAGTAATTATGGAAGTAAATAAGCCACCAATGGTACCAAGTTGCGTCTTGATTTGACTGGTAAACGTTGAAGATGTTAAATCCGTAGTGCCAAGATAGGCACTAGCCGCATTGTAGTTACTTGCAGCCGTGTCAGACATGCTTTGTTGAGCATCTGATAATTGTAATAAAATATTCTTGGCATACAACGAATTAGCATCAGTACCAGTAATGGCATTGGCAGCATTTAATAGTGTCTGAGCATAACCAGCTGAAAGTGCCGCAACCTTATTATTGACAGTGAGTGAAACAGCTTGTGAAATCAACTTCATCGCAGTAGCTGTCATACTTGCCTTAGTGCCATTATTATAGGCTGTATAAGTTGTTGCATACCACGCCGTCACAAAATCAGGTATTGTAGTATTAACATAAGTGTTAATCGCCGTATTAATTGCTGTTAGGTCGCTAGTTAAATTGGCAACGGCAACATCAATGTTGTCATGAATCAATTGATTTGGATCAACTGAAACGTTGGTTGATAGGGTACCATCACCATTATCAATAATTGGATTCAAATAAGTTGCTGAAGATAATTTATCTGACGTTAAAATACCATTCAATGTGGTAATATCATTCTGCAATTGTGTCAGCAAACTATTATTGTCGCCCAAAGTTAGTGCTGGAATAATACCCGCAATTTTACCAGATGAGTTACCAGCCATCATTGCTGTAGCGGCAGTCCCCGTACTATCAGCTGCTAAAGAAGAAGCAAATGCTGCAACGGTGTTCCACATCGCCTTTTCAGTTGCGTCACTAGTTGCCGCAGCTGTAGCAGCTGCAGTAGTTGCATAAGAACTAAAATAGGTTTTTGAAAATCCAAAAGTTCCGCCAACAGTTTCTGTTGCCGCAAATTTCAAATTAGCATCCGTATTGACTGCGGCAATACCATTGGTTAGTGTTGAGCTCATCGACGCAGCAGCAGCAGCAGCCGTGGCAGCGGCACTAGAAGTTGCTGTGGCATTCGCATTATAATTAACATTCACCAAAACCATATCCGCGTTCAGCAAGGCTGCGTATGAATCTGCAAGCGATGTTGCTTGAGACGTCACTTCAGCAGCAGCACTTTGGTTAGCAGCAATTTGTGCTGAAGTAGGTGCAGCTGCTAGGGCTGCTTGTGCTGCGGAATTAGCTGATGACGCAGCTATCAAAGGCGTCGTATCATTAATAATAGCTTGCGAAACTGTACCCTTACTTGTGTAAGTTGCCAATGAAGTTAACGTACTATAAGATGTCCCAAAAACGGCAGCAAACTCCGATTGTCCTCTCGTCAAGTTCACATAGTCAAAAGCTGATGAAGCAGCCGAATTATAAGCGCTTAATGCAGCCTGATAATCACCAGCTTTAGCAGCAGATAATGCTTGCTGCATTAATGGCAGTGTATTTTGCGTTTGGGCAGATTGTACATTAGCCACAGCCGTTGTGAGAATGTTAATGAGATCTACGCCTTGATTGGCTGAAAGACTATTTAACAAATTTTGCGCGCTTGAAGCTGCACTTTGTGCGTTTTGCAAGGCAGCTGCTTGTGATGTTGCAGCTGAGCTATAAGAATTTGCAGCAGCTGCTGCAGAACTGGCAGCTGCACTTGACGCTTTTTCAATTGTTGCCAATGCGTCTGATGTCACAGTAGCAGTCGAACCACCAGCCGTGGTTACTGTGCTGCCACTTTGTGTGGGTGATACCAATGAAGAAGTGGCATTACTTGGCGTAGCGATAGTTACCGCCACACTACCGTTATTGTATGTTGAAGCTGCACTGCTTGATGTAGCACTTGCACTCGTCGTCACATCAACAGCATTAGACGTTGCATCAGCATTTTTATCTACTGAAATGGCATTTTGGTCATTCACGTCCGCACTAACTGTGTTATCTGTGGCAACTGAATCAAGCGTTGGGTAGGCACTGCTCCCCAAAGAACCAGTGGCGTAAGAATCACTGGCTGAATTAGCTGATACTTGTGCATTGGCTGAAGACACTGCTTCACTGGTTGTATTAGAAAGTGTGTTGTCAGCGGCACTTGCTGGATTAGCTGCTGCTGAAGCCGCCATTGCGGTACTACCAGTCGTTGTGTCCGCACTAACTTTATCAGTGTCATCAATGAGAGCCATCCCCGTCAAAACCATCAACGTTGACAATCCAGCTGTAATCCATTGCCGACCAGACTTATACATTTTATAACGTTTTACTTCATTAGTTTGTCGACTGCTGCGACTATCATATTTTGCGCTCATAATCAACTTCCTTTTCGTTTAGTCAATTTTCTACTCTAAATATATCACTACTAATACCATTAATGATATTTTATGCCTATATATAAACACATATTTTACATATTATTCATATATTATACATACTTACAAAAAGAAAGTATATTTTCAGACTTAACTATGTCTTTTTAATGAATTTTGAGCACAAAAAAACGTTAAATGGTACCACACCAGCTAACGTTTGCAAAAAATATTTATTTTTTTGGTTGTGACAGGTCGACGTCTTTTAACTTAATCACTTTTGTTTTGTGAGAAATTTTGTACCAAATATATAGAATGGCAAATAATGGTACCGACAAGTATGTAACTGCAATCTTTTCCCAATTCAAATTAGTAAAGCTTTCTGGATCTTGACCAATAATGACCCCAATTGAGATAACCAGAGCAAACAGTGGTCCAAATGGGAACCACTTTGCCCGATACTTCAAATCTGACAGGCTTTTACCTTGCGCGACATACGCGCGGCGGAAGCGATAATGCGAAATTGCAATTCCAACCCAAGCAATAAAGCCAGTCAATCCAGAGGCATTAACGAGCCAAGTATAGGCAACCGAGCCACCTTTAGTATTAGAAATAAACGCTAATAGACCGATTGCCGTCGTCAATACCAGCGCTGCCACGGGCACGCCACGTTTTGACACTTTGCCGAAAATCTTAGGGGCTTCACCCTTACGCGCCATAGCAAACAACATACGTGAGGATGCATAAGATCCCGAATTAGCCGATGACACAATCGATGTCAAAATAACAGCATTCATTAAACTAGCAGCAAAAGCAATCCCCGCATTTTTGAAGACAATTGTAAATGGTGATACAGCAATATTTTCAGTTGATGAACTTAACAAACGTGGATCTTGGTAGTAAACCAAAGCTGAAATCACAAAAATGGCTAAAATATAAAACAATAAGATTCGCCAAAATACCTGATTGATAGCCTTAGGCACTGATTTATCAGGGTCTTGTGCCTCACCAGCCGTAATACCAATTAATTCAGTGCCTTGGAAAGAAAATCCTGCCACGACAAAGACTGACAAAATCGCTTGTGGTCCCCCAACAAAGCCATGATTGCCAACTGATAAGTTTTTCATGACATTGACGTCAGAATGAATAACACCAAAGATGGTTGCCACACCGACCACCAAAAAGACGATGATTGTAATCACTTTAATCATTGACAACCAAAACTCAGCTTCACCAAAAGCGCCAACGGAGAACAAATTAATCAAAAAGATGAATGCCAAAGCAACGGCTGAAAAAATCCAACCCGGTGTATTTGGCCACCAAAACTTGGCAACTAATCCAACAGCCACAATATCAACCGCCAGCGTGATCGCCCAATTAAACCAATAATTCCAACCCATCGCAAATCCTAATGCGGGATCAACATATTTACCTGCATAATCGGAAAATGAACCAGAGGTTGGTGCATAAGTCGCCATTTCTCCCAAACTGGTCATCAAAAAATAAACCATCACGCCAATCGCTAAATAAGCAACAATCGCGCCCATTGGACCAGCCTGTGCCACTGTAGCACCCGAAGCGACAAACAACCCTGTACCAATTGATCCGCCTAATGCAATCATCGACACATGACGTGTTTTCAGATTTCGTTTGACTTGCCCACTATCTTCAGACATAAAAATTCTCCTATTCCCAACAAAAAACCTCTTCCTGCTCACACAGAAAGAGGTTTAAAAAGTCATTTTCGTAATCACTTTTCAAAGCGCACCGTATTACTACGACAGTCTAGTAACTCTTAATTACCAGCCCAAATATCATATTGCCAGATGATATTTTCGGCAATCGCCCCTTTAACATAACATCAGTGTCTTGGCAGACTCAGTTATGCGACTCATGTTGATTGCAACCTCTTTGATATATTAGTAAAAGCATATCACAATCAAACCCGACCGTCAATTTTTAGAACATGTTGCCACTGGCGAGCACGTTTGCGGTAAATTTGTGCGCTTAATTGCCACCAAAAGTAGCCAAATAGCAAAGCGCCAATGCCGCTTGATAATAGCATATTATTGGCTTGCATCAGTGAAATCATCATGAAAAGCCAAAATGCACCAATCAACGTACTCATGATTATTTGCAGTCGCCTTGACTTCAGTAAACGCGGTAAAATCAACGCCACCACCAAGAACAAGACTTGCAACCACCATACCAACAATAAATTTGGCATCATGTCACGTAACTGTAGCCCACTATCCCAAGAGATACCAACTACAATGGCAACAATCAAACACACTAACATCCCCATTATTTGTGAAATAATGAACCACCACATTGCAATTTTGTATTGCGCCAGATAAAGAACACCAGCCATCAAAGCGATAAATGGCAAGACTAACCAATAATGCGCAAATAGATGGCCTATTGTTATCAAAGCTTGCAGAGAATGTGGCAACATATTTTGAACCACTAGCGTAGCCGCATCATCTCCAAAAGCTACCAAAACAGCATTAAACCTGACTGCAAGGCAAAAGACAATAAAAACGACACCAAAAATAATAATCAATAATTTTCGTAATTTATCAGGTTGAATTAACACAAATACACTTCCGTTCACTCGTCATGCCGAAGTAAACGCTCTCCCAATTTATTAAAATTCTACAAACACGTTTGCTTATCGTACACAATAATTGTAGCATTGTGTAGAATATAATTATTGAAAAAACAGTGAAGTGGTAGGAATTTAATCTTGGCTTTAACTTTATCCATTATCATTATGCTATTGGTTGGTGTTTTTGCCGGAACCCTTGGGGCGCTTTTGGGCCTAGGAGGTGGCATGATTGTCACACCAATCCTAGTGATTGGTTTTAATATTCCTATTCACTACGCAATCGGTGCCAGTATTGTCGCTGTGATTGCGACTTCATCTGGTGCTTCAATCGCATATTTAAAAGACGACATGCTCAATCTGCGTGTTGCTATGTTACTCGAAATTTTTACGACAATTGGTGCGCTAATCGGTGCAATATGTGCAGGTTTTTTTGCCCCAATTTGGTTAAATTTCCTTTTTGGCGTGCTGCTGGTTTATCAATCCTATCGCATGTGGCGTAAGTTACACACCCACAATCAAGCCGAATTAGTTGCTCATAGCGACCCTCTCGCCAACAAATTACAGCTCAACGCTACCTACTATGACAAAGCACTGAATCAAAACATTGATTATCGTGTAGAGAATATTCCCGGTGGTGCAGTGGTCATGTTGTGGGCTGGACTCGCGTCTGGTTTATTAGGCATAGGATCTGGTATGTTCAAAGTATTTGCCATGGATGGTGTCATGAAAATGCCACTCAAGCCTGCCAGCGCAACCTCTAATTTAATGATGGGCGTCACGGCTGCAGCCAGCGCTCTTGTTTATTTTTTTAATGGCACAATTCGAGCTGACATCGCAGTACCAATTGCTTTAGGTATCGTGTTAGGTGCAACAATTGGCGCACGTATTATGCCACATGTTCCAGCAAAACGACTCCGACAACTATTTATCCCAGTTGTCGGCATTGCTGGCTTACAACTACTACTAAAAGCATTTAATATCACGTTGTATTGAGGCACTCACATATGTCCACTAATCAAACAGAAAAAGATTTAGAACGCCAAATTGGCATTGTTTTACGAATTGGCGTCATAATAGCGGTTGTTGTCATGATTCTTGGCTTTGCCTGCTATCTTATCAATAGCGCTAAAACAGGCTATTTTCACAATCGATATCCTCGTCAACTAGCACAGATTGTAAGTGGTTCTCTTCATTTTCAAGCCGGTGCTATCATGATGTTAGGATTATTTTTACTCATTCTAACACCCGTTTTAAGAATTATCGCCTCCATTTACGCCTTCACCAAAGTTAAAGATTGGCGATATGTTTGCATTACCGTCGCAGTTTTCATTATTTTACTCGTTGCCATGTTCATTGGCCAACACTAATCGGAGATCATCATGGCAGAAAATCAAACAAAGTCTCGTACGGATCGTTTTAAGAAACCAACCCACAAATTGCGAAATACGATTTTAGCAATCATTGCTGTATTAGCAATCACGGCCGGCGGCTTCGCATGGTACGCAATTAATAATGCTAAATCAACCATTGATAAGGTTTATAAGAGCACAGGCACTAAAAAGGCCCGTAACGTCTCAAGCGTTGTTTCTAGTGGTAAACCATTATCTATTCTATTATTTGGAACTGATACAGGCGAACTGGGTCGTACCTACAAAGGCCGTACGGATTCCATGATGTTATTGCTCATTAATCCCAAAACAGAAAAAACGACAATGATTTCCATCCCTCGTGACGCAATGGTTGCTATCCCTGGTTATGAAGATACTTTCCCACAAAAAATGAATGCCGCTTATGCTTATGGTTCAACCTCAACAGCCATCAAAACTGTTGAAGCTTATCTCAATATTCCAGTTGATTTCTACGCGTTAGTGAATATGGCTGGTTTGGAAAAAATGGTCACCCAAGTTGGTGGTATTTCAGTCAAATCGCCACTTGATTTCACTTATAGCCAAGACACCGCTCACGATTACGGTCCTAATTTATACCGTTTCCATAAAGGTAGTACCGGTTATGAACATTCTGATGACAATGGCGTCACATGGTCTGAAACAAAGCATGTCATGACCGGCGATGCCGCACTAGCATTCTCTCGGATGCGCTATGACGATCCTGAAGGCGATTATGGTCGTCAAAAGCGTCAACGTCTCGTCCTTGAAGGTTTGATTAAAAAATCTGCCAATGTTTCGAGCCTCTTGAATAATTCATTTATGACAACGCTCAGTAAAAACGTCCTCACCGATTTGACATTTGGTGACATGACAACAATTGCAAGTAAGTATATCAAAGCTAAAAATAACATTGTGAGTGAACATATTCAAGGTGAGGGAACAAGCTATCCAGACTCTTCTGGTAATGCCATTTCCTATGAAGTTGTGACGCAGCAAGAAAAGCAACGCGTGACTAACCTAGCTCGTAAAGCGCTAGGGTTAAAGGCAGCAACCACAGGTCCTGCCTATGGCGGTGAAGTGCCAAGTACACTTCAGGCCGTGGCTGCCTCTCTCAGACCAGCAGATGATGAATCCTCAAGTAGCTCTGATTCTTCTTCTGACACGTCAACAGAAAGTTCGTCAGATCAATAATTTTATCATTTTAAAACCCCCGAAAAGTGATTTTCGGGGGTTTCTTTTTGACTGAAAAACTTACTTTTTAATTTGTCGTTTTGATAAGATCAAATAAACAGGCAATCCAATCGCGACAACGGCAATCGATATTACAACACCAGAAAAATCATGCAAAATTTCGGAAATTTCCACGTAAAGTGAACCTGCAATTGCTAGTATTGGGATAAACGGATATAACGGTGTTGAAAACGCCCTATTGACGCCAGTCGGATCTTTGTGTCGCAAAATGAAAACGCCGACAAATGCCAAAATATAGAACAAGAAAGTCGTGAACATAGCAATGTCAGTGAGTCGATCAGGATTAGTTAACAATAACATTAAGTCACCAAGAACAATCATAAACCAAATCGCAGCATTGGGTGTCTTGGTCCGCATGTTAATCTTAGAAAACGTTTTTGCAAACGGGAATAAGCCATCTCGCGCCATTGCAAACAAGACACGTGGAAATGAAACAATTTTACCATTTAATGTCCCTAATAATGAAATTAAAACCGCCACACTCATCAAACGACCACCAACGACACCAAAGGCACTGGTTGCCATATGAATTGTTGTATTTTGACCAAGCGCAACGATTTTCGCTGCATCTAAACTTCTATATGTCCCATAACTGACACCCACGTAAGAAATAATAACAATAATAAGCCCAAATACGATTGCCTTTGGCAGAACTTTTTGTGGATTTTTAATTTCACCACTAATATTTGCCAAAGTTACCCAGCCGTCGTAAGCAAATAGCGTTGCTAAAATAGCAACCCCAAATCCCCCACTGTTAGTGTGTGCTACCGCAGTGACTGTCTGTCCTAATGCTTCATGTTGTCCAAAAAACATACCAAAAATGATCAACGCAACAATCGGCAACATTTTAAGTGTCGTCGTCAATATCTGAAAGCCAGCACTGAAACGATTAGGAATTGAGTTGATTATGCCAACAAACGCCAATGCAATAATCGCTGAGGGTATCGCCCACATTTTGGGTAATTGAAACAAGTCAACAAATAGTATCCCAAAATAAGCAGAAATTGATCCCATCATAGCCGGACCATAAAATATGACTTGCATCCATCCAGCTAAATAGCCCCAAACTTTGCCATAAATTTTTTCAATATAAATGTATAAGCCACCAGTTTTAGCCATTTGGGAGCCAATTTCAGCAACACTCATACCAGAAGCAAGTGTCAAAATACCGCCAGCTGCCCATGCAATTAATGCAGATGTCGTACTACCTGCCGACGCTAATACACTACCTTGTTTAAAAAAAATCCCTGAACCAATGATTGTGCCAACCACTAACGCCAGTGAGGCAGTCAGGCCGAATCCGCGGTTGAGTTGTGCTTTATTGTCCATATCATCCCCTGATTTTTTATCTATCTTGCCATTATATACTATTTTGTTTTATCATATTTTAACAATTTGTGTCTTTTTTGTGTCCATAAGCATATTTTGGCACTAAAAAAGCAACCTTTTCAGATTGCAGTGATTTTTTTAGTCGAAATAATCAATACCCATTGCATGGCGTACGTCTTTCATTGTTGACTCTGCTACTTCATTAGCATGATCAGAGCCAGCCTTTAACATAGCCATCACAGCTGGAATATCTTGGGCAAACGTTTCACGTCGTTGACGAATGGGTGCCATTTCAGCTTCCATCACTTCAATCAAGTGCTTTTTGATTTTCATGTCACCAAGACCACCAGCAGTATATTGCTCTTTTAGTGCCTGTACACGTTGCTTGTCGGGATCAAAAATATCCAAATAAGTAAAGACGACATTGCCTTCAACATGACCGGGGTCATCAATATTGATATGCAATGGGTCAGTGTACATCGACTTGACTTTTTTAGCTAATGTATCTGCATCATCACTAATATAAATACCGTTGTTCAGTGATTTTGACATTTTAGCATTACCATCAATACCCGGAAGACGTCCTTGCCCTTTTGGCGGAAAGACACCGACAGGCTCAACCAATACTTCTGATTGATAAGCATTGTTGAATGAACGAACTAGCTCGCGCGTCTGTTCAATCATGGGTTCTTGATCGTCACCAACTGGCACTTTTGTAGCTCTAAAAATTGTAATATCAGCCGCTTGAGACACCGGGTAAGTCAAAAATCCCGCTGGAATGCCCTCTCCAAAACCTTTTTGTTGAATTTCTGATTTAACAGTCGGGTTGCGTTGCAGACGTGCCACACTGACCAAATTCATAAAATATTCAGTTAATTCTGGCAATCCAGTAATTTGAGATTGTACAAAAATCGTTGATTTAGCAGGATCAATACCAACTGCCAAATAATCCAATGCGACTTCTGTTAGTGAACGACGAATTTTTTCAGGATTACGAGCGTTGTCTGTAAAAGCTTGTGTGTCAGCAATCATAATAAATGGATCGAATTCACCGGATTCTTGCATTACCACACGATTTTTTAGTGAACCAATATAATGTCCAATATGTAATTTGCCAGTTGGTCGATCACCTGTTAAATAAATTTCTTTTACCATGTTTAACCTCGATTTAATTGATTAGCTTATTTCATTATACTTGAAAACGTACACGCCGTGACAAGAAATATCGTTTCAGTTTGACATTAGGTTTGAAAACTTATACACTATCACTATTAAGAAAAAGAGGTACGGGAACTTGTTGAACAAATTTTAAGATGTAGTGACAACAAACAGGCAACTGTTTTGGTGCGCTTTTCTTGAGATTGGTCTGCAATTTTCGTCAACACGTTAAATGCCCCAGTCTCGCAGTTTGATTGGAGGCATTTTTTGATGCAAGAAACACCCCGAAAGGTATTTTTAGTTGGCTTGACAACGTGTCAGGCAAATTTAACTTATGAATTAGAAGAATTAGGTAACCTAGCAAAAGCAAACAGCTTAGACCCAGTTGAGACTTTTACCCAAAAACTGGAACGCCCTAATCCAGCAACTTATTTTGGTAAAGGCAAAGTCGAGGAAATTAGCGCGGCAGTAGCCACTTATGACGTCGACATGATCGTTGCTAACGACGAGTTGACGCCTTCGCAAATCCGTAATTTGGAAAAAGCGACCAACGCGACTGTGGTTGACCGCACTGGTTTGATTTTAGATATTTTTGCGCAACGTGCACAAACAAAAGTAGCCCAATTACAAGTTCAATTGGCGCGTTTGCAATATCAGTTACCAAGATTACGTACAAGTATGTCAATCACGCTGGATCAGCAAACTGGTGCTGGTGGTGGTGGCTTTACGTCTCGAGGCGCTGGAGAAACAAAACTTGAACAATCTCGTCGTCGTATTACAGCTCAAATGGTTCATATTCGTCAAGAATTAGCAGACCTTGAGAAAGGCGAGACAACACGATCAGCACAACGCCAAAATAATGATCTGCCAAACGTAGCCTTGGTCGGCTACACTAACGCCGGTAAATCAACACTAATGAACCGGATGTTAGCGCGTTTTGGTATTGGTGCTAGTAACGATGATAGCAAACAAGTTTTTGAAAAAGATATGCTTTTTGCCACTTTGAACACAACCGTGCGCCAATTGACATTACCAGATAAAAAACAATTTTTGCTCAGTGATACCGTTGGCTTTGTCTCTAAGCTACCTCACAGCTTAGTCGCTGCTTTTAAATCGACTTTGCAAGAAGCAGCCAGTGCGGATCTACTGTTACACGTCGTCGATGTCTCTGACCCTCACTATCAAGACATGATGACAACCACTAACAAAACATTACAAGAAATTGGTGTTAGCGGTCGTCCAACTATCACAGTTTATAATAAAGCTGACCGTACCGAGCTCGTCTTTCCAGAAGTAACTGGTGAAAATGCCATCACCATTTCTGCATTAGATATTGCTTCCCAAGATGCATTAATTGACCTTATCAAACAACATGTGTTCAAAGATGTCGCAGTCGTTAACTTGCACATCCCTTTTGACAAAGGTAACGTTCAGGCTCAGCTCGCCGCAAAACACACATTTTTACAAGAAGATTATGATGATACTGGCACTCTGATAACCGTTGAACTGTCAACTAATGAACGCGAGACTTTCAAAGATTATATCATTTAAAAAAAGGGCAGCAACCCAATTGTGGTTTGCTGCCCTTTTAATATTTCTCGCTCATCGGGATGACGAGATTTGAACTCACGACCCCCACGTCCCGAACGTGGTGCTCTACCAAGCTGAGCTACATCCCGTTGATACGAGAATAATTTTAACGCAATCAATGCGCCAATTCAAATTTTAATACACTAACGTTTCACCTTTTCTTGGTAGATAGACATTCAAACCTACTTTGCGCAAGGCTTCTGCTTCTTTTTCTGGCTTGAACGAATGCCAAGTAACAGTCTTTTGAGCATTGACATGTTGTGCTAATGACACCAAATCTTCTGGCTTGGCGTGACCACTTGCACCCAAGCGTTGGAGCTCGACATGATTGGCATCTAAGTATGCCTGTAATTCGGCAAAGCGAGGATCATACTCGCCTAAAGGTTCACCATTCATGTGTAGATATACAAATTGACCATCAAATTGATCTAAATCATGTAATTGATTAAAGTGATTTTGAACAACGTAATGATTGGGTTCTGCCACAACGGCTTCCCAATCAATTTCTTTAACATCCGCAACACCCATGGCCCGCATGATTGTTGCAAATTGCTTATCCCAAAGGATTTCACGACCATGAAGCCGTGCTGTATTTTGCAAAGCCTCTAAGCGATCAATGTTACGTTCATAGGGATTAATGACAACCAATTGATGATGTTCATCTAAAATTTGTCCAAAATCTTGTTGCACTGACATCTCAGTATGGCGCACATGTTCCGTTTCGTCATCGGCATCGAAACTAAATTCCGTACCTTCTAACAAAAATAAATCAATGTGTGCTTCACGTAAGATATCTGCCCAATGATTGACACGTTCGGGGTGAGGACCATCAAGTCGCACATCCCCACTATGAACAAACGTGTGTACACCGTCACGGACACGAATTGCAGCAGCGCCACGTGCATCATGGTCAGTTTCGAAAAATGTAACTTCAAAATCACCAAACATCATTGGCGTCTCAAATGGGATCACTTTAATAGTCGCATTAGGCGCAGATTCTGTCCCTAATTCAGTCAAGACCTGATATAAATCAGCCGAAGCTTGACTCATGTAAACATCGGTTGGCTTGGTTAAATACTTCAACGCGCCCATATGATCCAGATGTAAATGAGAAACAAAGATTGTTGTCGCCATATCACTGTCAACATCAGTGAATAAATCAGGTAGTGCTGGTAATGTTCCGTCTGCTAATAAATCGCCAGTCGGCGTTTCAGCCGGGGCAAAATTAACGCCAAAGTCCATTACAAGTCGGGTGTTTCCCTGTGTGAACGAGACCACATTGCCACCAATTGTATTCAGCCCATTTAAAAATTGTACTTGCGTACTCATTATTTATTCTCTTTCAAAGTCTTCTTTGTTTGGTCAGATAATGTTTTCAAAGCGTCTGCAGCAGGTGTTTTCTTCGTCAACATTGAATCAACAGCATTCAGCAAGTTCGTACGGTAATCTTGGTAACCCAAGAATGCAGTGTCTGAGAAGGCACCTGGCAATGAGTCTGACGCTGCTTTAGCTAATGGGTTCTTCTTTAGGTATGCTTTATAAGCAGATGACTTCGTTGCTTTCTTAGTAATTGGCAAGTAACCTGTTGCTTCTGCCCACTTTTCAGTTTGCTTATCAGACATCAAATATTTCATGAATGCCCAAGCGCCTGCTTGTTGCTTCTTAGTGGCTGTTGCCGTAACTACTAAGCTATTACCAGCCAAAACAGTCGCTGATTTGCCTTTGTGAGATGGTAATGGTGCAGTACCCCAATCAAAGTCTTTAGCTGCAGCTGCCTGCGTTGCTGTAATTCCTGCAGATGATGAGAAAGTCAAAGCTGTCTTACCATTGACAAAGTTTGTTGTGCCGTAGATATCAGAACCAGCCGTTTTAGCAGTGCCATCAGCGACCATATCAGTAATCAACTTAGCAGCAGTCACAGCCTTCTTTGAGTCAACATTAACCTTGCCTTTGCTGGTTATCAACGATACACCAGCTGAACGGACCATTGAATCCCATTCCATGTCAAATGACTTATCGAATCCTACTGTTGTAATGCCATCTTTCTTCAAAACGTCAGACATTTTTGCAATATCATCCCACGTTTTTGGCACTGATAAATTGTATTTTTTCAGAAGCGTTTTATTATAGAACATTTCTCGTACAGAGGCTGAGAAAGGTGTTGAGTAGAATTCGCCCTTATACTTAGATTGTTGCAAGAAACCAGAATAAATATTGTTTAATTGCTTCTTTGACAAGCCATTCTTACCATCAACCTGTGATTGAAGTGACGTTACAATACCGTCTTTGACGTAATCAGGTACTTGTGTGTAAGTTGCTTGCGCCATAACTGGCAAAGTCTTTGACTTAGCGCCAGCCATGATTTTTTGGTTCAAAGTCGTATAGTCTCCCTGCGCAGTTGCGACAACCTTATACTTACTTTGTGATTTGTTGAAGGCGTCAATACGCTTTTGCAAAGCGTCTTTGTATGGGCCAGCCATGGCGTGCCAAAATGTGACTTTAACTGGTTTAGTTGCTGCACTCACTGTCTCTGTGTGCACAGCCGACAAACCCGCAAAAGATGAACTTGCCATAATCGTGATAGCAGCCAAAGCTGCAACTTTCTTCCCAGTACTCATGTGTACATGTTTCCTTTCGTGTTCCCAAAAAAATTTAGCTGCTTTTTATAAGCAGTAAAGAGATACCATGTCTCATCACATCTCTTTACCGCCTACAAAACGTGGACAGTAGCTTAACCCTTAATGCCGCCACCAGAAATACCAGCAACAACATATTTATTCAAGAATAAGTACAAGATAACCATAGGTAGAATCACAAACGTAGATGCCGCCATCAATTCCGGATAATTGACACCCGAATCTGAACTGAACGCTTGTAACCCAACAGGTAAAGTACGCATCTTGTCTGTATTTGTGACAATTAATGGCCACATAAATGAGTTCCATGAGCCAATAATTTGTAACAAGCCAATTGCCGTAATGGACGACTTGGCATTTGGTACCAAAATTTGCCACAGAAACTTCCAATCAGAAGCCCCGTCAAGCTTTGCGGCGTAGTAAAGCTGGTCTGGTACACTAGCAAAAGACTGGCGCAAAGTGAATACCGCAAAGAAACTAGCTAACCATGGAATAATCAAAGCGCCATAAGTATTCACCAGATGCATTTGTGATAGTGTCACAAAGTTTGGGATAATCAACATTTCACCCGGTACCATCATTGTTGCTAACAAAATAGTGAAAAGCGTTTTCTTACCAAAAAAATTCATTTTAGCAAACGCAAACGCTGCCATGATGGCTGTGATAATCTGTCCTATCGTAGTCACAAATGATACAACCACTGAATTCAGAAGATACGTTGCAAAAGGTGCTGCTTTCCATGCTGAAATCCAATTAGTGATTTGCAGCTTTTTTGGCAACCAAGTTGGTGGTGTTTGCAATGCTTCAAAACCAGTTTTAAATGATGTTGACACCATCCAGAAGAATGGCAATAACATTGTCAGTGCACCAACCACTAACAGTAAGTAAACGATTGTTTTTGATATTGTCTTTCTCATCGTCAACTCCTCTTAGTAATGAACATGTTTTTTGCTAAACCATGTCTGCAATAATGTCACAATTAAAATCATAAAGAATAATACGACACCTGCGGCCGCAGCGATACCGTATTTGTTTTGCTCATAAAACATACGATATAAGTAAAATACAACTGTCATTGCAGCATTTCCAGGTCCTGCCTGTCCGCCAAACAATGAGAATATTTCATCAAAGACTTTAAACGATCCAATCACAGCATTAACGGCAATCAAAAACGTCATCGGACTAATCATTGGCACTGTAACATGCAAAAAACGTTCCCAAGCGTTGGCACCATCTAAGGTCGCCGCGCTATACAGTCGTTTGTCAACATTATTGAGAGCAACCAAGAAGAGCATAATATTGAAGCCCAAGCTCTTCCAAATAGCCAAAATAATCAACGCTGGCAATGCCCATGTTGGATCATTCAACCAGTCAATTGGATGGATACCTACAAAGCTCAAAAAATAATTCAATAAGCCGGCATCTTTATTATAAATCCACTTCCAAACCATTGATATAGCAACAATACTGGTCACAAATGGTAGAAAATAGATGGTACGGAAGAACCCAGCCAATACTTTAATCTGGTTTAAAAGCACAGCCACGGTCAAAGAAATTATAATTTCTAATGGGACAACACCAACAACGAAAATTAAAGTGTTCGCCACAGCAGAATGAAATAATGGGTCTTCCCATAAATATTTAAAGTTATCAAAACCAAGCGCCATTACTTGGTTCGTGAAAAAGTTATATTGCGTATAAAAACTCATCGCCAAACTTGACACAATCGGGTATAAACTAAAAATCGCAACGATGATTAGCATCGGCAAGACATAAAGCCACCCTTTTAATGTCTGTTTCCAAGTAGGCTTTTGATTGTTCATCATGCGTGATCACCCCTAAGTGGCAACCGCTGACCACTTTGATCGAAAGCGTAAACGCCACTAAGTGCGGCAAAGAGTGTTGTTTCTTGTTCCAAAGGTGCTGCCGTTGTGACTTCTGTTGCAACTAGTTGATGTGATCCAACTGAAATCGCCGCTTGCCGATCACGTCCAAATGACAATACTTCATGGACAACCGCTTGCATTTTGATGGCAGGTGCTTTCACCTCATTTGTTAATGCTTCGGCACGAATACCAATTGTGGCAACGTCACCATCAAATAATTGTCTCACCTCGTCACCAAACTGGTCTGCTGGTACCATATTTAACGCAGGTTCTCCGATAAAGTTAGCGACAAATTGATTATTTGGATTTTCATATAGTGATTGTGGTGCATCATATTGTTGAATGCGACCATCGTTTAATAGCATAATTTTATCAGCAACATGCATTGCTTCACTCTGATCATGCGTAACAAAGACTGTTGTGACGCCTGTTTCCTTTTGAATACGTCGAATTTCTTCGCGCATTTCAACTCTGAGACGTGCATCAAGATTTGAGAGAGGCTCATCAAGTAACAAAATGTTAGGTGATTTTGCTAACGCGCGGGCAATGGCAACACGTTGTTGCTGACCCCCAGACAAATCACTTGGTTTTTTGTTAATTTGATCAGAGACACGAACCAGTTGTGCTAATTCTAAAGCACGCTGTTTACGTGTGGCTTTATCCACCTTAGCCATTTTCATTGGGAAAATAATGTTATCTAAAACGGTCATATGGGGGTACAAGGCATAGTTTTGGAAAACCATCCCAACACCACGTCCCAACGCATCTTGCTTTGTAACATCTTCGTCACCAAAGTATATATTGCCACTAGTTGCTGATAATAGACCCGAGATCAAATTCAGCGTGGTAGATTTACCACCACCTGAGGGTCCTAAGAGTGCAACGAGTTGTCCGTCGGTGATATCAAAATCCATGTCATGTAAGACTTCGATGCCGTTTGGGTAGGTCAAAGTCACGTGATTAAATTTAACTTCCACTGTGTTTCTCTCTTCTTTTTTGTTATAAAGTTAGTATAGATGAAATCATCTGTCCTGTGCAAATGATATGTGGATAAGGACAATTTTTGTCTATGCTTCAAATATAGCAGAGTTCTGTCATGATTATGTAAATATCAGATAAAGATTTCATCATCATTATAATATTAACTGAACATACACAATCTGTACTTAACTATGTCAAGTTTGATTACACGAAAAAAGCTTTGAATGAATAATCATTCAAAGCTTTCATAAATTATGCCGACCGCCGGGCTCAAACCGGCGACCCCCTCATTACTAGTGAGGTGCTCTATCAACTGAGCTAGGTCGGCAGATCAAAGTACTCAAGTATTATATCAAATAATACCAGATACCTCAATATAATAATATGGCGGCGACCATATTATACGGGTGACAGGAATCGAACCTGCACGGATTTCTCCACTGGAACCTAAATCCAGCGCGTCTGCCAGTTCCGCCACACCCGCATGTCTAACACAACCCTTTAATTTTACTGGAAAAATGATTGTACGTCAAGCATTTATTTACCTTTGATCGCAAATAGGCGTAACATGGAGTTAGCGAGGTGACACAACAAATGACAAAAAGAAACGTTACAACAATAATCGAAGCAAAACACAATATTGAATTATTATATTTATCACTACAATCTCAGCTTATTGTCCCAGGTATTCGTGATATAGCTGATGTTTTACTACAAGTTAACAAAAAAATAGACACTAGTAAAAACCCTGAAGCCTTAGTGAACAGAATGATTAATTATATTCGTATCACGGCTTCGTCTGAAAAACTTCATTTTTCAAAAACCGACGAAAAATTGATTATTGATTTAGGCGTGATTGGTCAACGATCCGGTCTGAATGGTCAATATATGGCTGATTTTTCTGATAAATCACAATTCTATAGTTATACCGACACAAATAGATAGATTGAAATTATCACCTTTAATCATTTATCAACAAAAAAGGTTCGATACAGAAAAATGTGTATCGAACCTTTTAATCACCCTATTTGAGTCGCAATTATTATGCTTTTTGTTTTAAGTCACGTTCTCTTACTAACAAATCAAGTAAAATCCCATTTTGCACCAACGCTTGCCACATCCCCGGCGTGTACTTTTCACCACGAATAATCGCTGATACAATCGCTCTGATCAAGCTATAATCCTGAGAAGTATTTGCTAGTTGTGCCACATCTTCTTCTGCCAAACCTTCATGAAATTGATGCTGACGTAACGTGCGATCAAAATTTCTATCATATTCATCAGACTTAAAATAACTCTGCGCTAACGTTAAAATATCGGCTGTATAAGACGGATATGTCGTCTCATGCCATGGAATAGCCTGCCCTTTTGCCTGCCGTAATATACTGATATTTTTATCAAAATCAAATGCTTGCATTGCGATACCTCTTTCCGTGGTATCATTGTATCACTTATCTTTAGTAAGTTCACGCATTTGTGTGCCAAATTTGATAACAGTTCTAACCACAGCATAGACTGGCACTACCAAAATCATACCAACGATACCTTTCAAGTTACCCGCTACCATCAGTAAAATCATAATTGTCAGCGGATGAATCTGTAATGATTTACCAATAACATTTGGATAAATAAAGTTGCCATCCAATTGCTGAACAACTGTCATAACAACTAATACCAAAATCATTTGCTTCCAAGATTGCGTTCCTGCCACTATTAAGGAAGGAATGACACCAATCCAAGGGCCGACATAAGGGACAATATTAGTAATACCGGCGATAACCCCTAAAAGCCAAGCATAAGGTTGACCGATGATTAGGTAGCCAATCGCCATCGCCACCCCAACAAACAGCATTTCAATCGCTTGACCAGAAATATACTTTTCAATCGTGTGATCCATCTTATTCGTCAAATCTGCGACATTATCAGCAAAGCGATCAGGAAAAAGACGTTGTAAAGCTGGCAAGAGACGGTTACCATCACTTAACATATAGAATAAAACAACCGGTATTGTCACTAAGTTAATGGTCACTGACGTGATTGTTGAAATCACATTGCCTAGCGTCCCCGCTGTAATAGTCAAAAACGAAGCTGCATACTTACCAACTGCACTTTTCACCTCATCAACATCAATCGACAAATGCAAACTGTTAAACCATTTACTTTGCAACGTATCATTAACATAAGTTTGAACCGTCTTTGCAAATCCCGGCAAAGCGTTAATCAGATTGGTCATTTCACGAACCAAGGTTGGCACCAGCAATATTAAAGCCCCACCAATCACCGTTAAAAACAGCACAAATGTTATGATAACGGCCAGTTGATGTGGCATTTTGTGATTTTTAATGGTGATTTTTTCAAGTAAGGTCAAGATAGGTTTCAAGACATAGTACAAAAAACCGGCTACAATTAACGGTACGAATACCGTTGAAATGAAAACTGATATTGGCTGCATCAAAAAGTCAAAACGTGACACAATCCAAATTAGTGCCGACAGTGCTAATAATTCTATTGTCCAAAAAAACAAATTTTTATATTTCAGATTCGGAAACATTTAATTTCTCCAGCAATTTATATTGTAATTTTGGCAGACTTAGTTCTGCCAATTCTTCTTGACTAAAGTATCGTTGCCGTGAATCCGGTGTAATTGGTGTCGATTTGACCAACCAAATCTCCCAACGGCGATGTGTGAAAATATGAACCACGGGCTTAATATTGAGCATGTCACCCTGAATGTCTTCCACACTGGTAATCGGTGTTAATGGAAACGTCCAAAAATTAGCCAACAATCCTGTTTCTGGTCTCTGTTCTAAAAGTAAGTCACCGTTTTGCTCATAAACATGAGCCACAAACATTTGCTTGACTGGTTTGGGTTTGGGTGTTTTAACCGGATAATGACTTTCAACACCATCACGATAGGCCGCATTAAAAGATTTTACTGGTGAATGTTGCGTATCAGGGCTTTTAGCGGACATATAGCTAGCACCTAAGTCCATAATTGCCTGATTAAAGTCCCCCGGCCGTTTAGGATCAACAATTGGCAAAATGGCATCATAAAATATTTGGCGTGACTTAGGCTGTGCAATATCTGCATCAATCTTTAATAAACGACTAAACACACGATATTGATTACCATCAACCGCTGGTACCACTTCGCCAAAACTGATTGAACCAATCGCAGCAGCTGTGTAGGGTCCCACGCCCGGCAAAGTCTGTAAATCTTTGCTGGTCGTTGGCCACTCACCATTATATTCCCGAACAACGTATTGCGCTGCTTTTTGGAGATTGCGCGCACGCGAATAATAGCCAAGTCCTTCCCACAATTTTAACACAACTTCCTCAGGTGCCTGTGCTAAGGCGCTCACTGTCGGTAACTGCTGCATAAATCGTTCAAAATAAGGAATAACCGTGGCAACTTGCGTTTGTTGTAACATTATTTCTGAGACCATCACACGGTAAGGATCATGATTTTGCCGCCAAGGCAAGTTTTTACGCCCCTCGTCATCATACCAACGAAGTAGTGTATCCCGAAAAGATTCAATTGTTTGTTCAGACCATTTTTCCATAATATCTATTGTAGCACTTGTAATTGCTATTTTTTTAAAGTATAATAGTTATTTGTATGGAAAACATTGGATAAAAAAGGAGCACTATCATGGCATTAAAGAAGCCTCTTAACTCATTCGCCCGTGCCCGCAAAGTTAGTCACAGCGCTGCGAAGAAGCAACGCCAAGCTGCTATTGCAAAGTTGCAACAATGGGCCAAAGGTAAGTCAGAAGAATTACCTACGACAAAGTAAGTTTGACTTAAAAAACAAAACCAGTATACGTACTGGTTTTTTGTTTGTTTTTTTAACAGTAGCTCTTCTATCACTAAAACTTCCAAAAGAAAGGACGTTATTACTTGAATATATCTCAAAAGAATCGCACAATTTTAATCATTTTGGTGATTGGCACTTTCCTTGGTTTCTTAAATCAAACACTGATGAACGTTGCGCTACCAGATATTATGCGTGAATTTCACATTTCAACCGCATTAGGACAGTGGCTAACCAATGGTTATATGCTAGTCAATGGCATTATGGTACCTTTAACTGCCTTCCTCATTCAGCGCCTAACAACAAGGACACTTTATCTGACAGCAGTTGGGTTATTTGCTGTTGGCACGATCACTGCTGGATTTGCACCAAACTTTGAAATTTTGATCACGGGTCGTATGATTCAAGCAATGGGCGCCGGTGTTTTTGGTCCGCTAATGAATGTCGTGGTTATGAATTTATTTGCCCCTGATCGTCGTGGATCGGCAATGGGAACTATTGGGTTGGCGCTAAACTTCGCGCCAGCCTTGGGCCCAAGTCTGTCTGGATTTATTGTAACCAACCTGAATTGGCGTTTTCTATTTTATATTGTTGCTCCCCTCATTATCGCCAATTTTATTCTGGCTTATTTTCTTCTAAACAACATTGGCACACCAAAACAATTAAAGTTTGATGTACTTGGTGTCATTCTATCAAGTATCGGTTTAGGCGCACTACTTTATGGGTTTTCCAACGCTGGTGGTACACCCTGGCATGACTTTACCGTTTGGGGATTTATCGTAATTGGTTTAGTTGTTACAGCATTGTTCGTTCTTCATCAATTGCATACGTCAACGCCATTGCTTAACATGAGCGTTTTTTCTCATCGAGAGTTCAATGTTGCTGTTTTGATTAACATCGTTTTGATGATGGCTATGTACGGTGGTGCGTTAATGTTACCACTTTATATGCAAAATGTCCGTGGTGCTTCTGCCTTTATTTCTGGTTTGGTTTTATTCCCTGGGGCTTTGGTTACAGCATTTTTGTCACCATGGAGTGGTCGCTTATATGATCGTTATGGTGCCAAATATCTCACCCTCACCGGAATCTTAATTACTGCTATTGGTACTTTTATTCTCGCTTCATTGACACTAACAACACCACTTTGGTTTGCTGTGATTGGACAATTTGTACGACAATTAGGCTTAGTTTTGGTTTTGATGCCGATCCAAACTGAAGCATTTAACGCCTTACCACTTACTATCATCCCTGATGGTTCGGCCATGTTTACAACCATTCGTCAGCTAGCTGCCTCGTTTGGTACGGCCGCATTAGTAACAATTATGACAAAAAGTGCCGCCAATTATCAACTGCACCACCAACATGCTAGCAGTTCATTAGTCAATTTGCATGGCGTCCACATTACCTTTTTAACTGCTGCGTTGTTAATGCTCGTTGCAGCAGCGATGACTAGTTTACTGAAACCCAAAACAGCTATTACAAAAAAATAACGAGTATCTAAACTATTTCAGTTATAATAGAGATAACTTAATTAATTGGAGGTATTGTTATGACTTACGGGTTTATTGGTGCCGGCAACATGGCGACCGCAATGATGAAAGGTCTACTGCACGCAAATGTTGATCCAGCAGATATTTACGTATCTTCACCACACCGTGCCAAGACGTTGGCAGAGGAACTTCACATCAATGCTGCCGATTCACAAACAGTTATTGACCATAGTGACATCGTCGTTTTAGCATTTTTGCCTAATCAATTAACAGAAATTGGCGCAACGCTTAATTTCACTAATAAAATCGTCGTCTCTGTGTTAGCACAAATCACCATTGCTGACCTAAATCAAGCTATTCCAAATGCGTTCAATGTTCGCGCTTTGCCAAACATCAACTCAGCTATCGGGCAAGGTAATACCGCGTTAGCTTTTGCCGGCAACATAGACGCAGAACAAAATAAAATCGTCACTCATTTTTGGCAGTTGTTGGGCAACAGTGTCACACTCGCGGAAGAACAGTTTGCTATATTTTCTGCCATTGCCGGTTCTGGACCTGCCTACGTCTTCAAGTTCATTGACGCATTGACTAAAGCAGGTGTTGCGAACGGCTTGGCCGAAACGCAAGCTGCAAGTATTGCAACACAAACTGTTTTAGGCTCTGCAAGTACCCTAAATCAGTCGGACAGCGACGCCGTCACACTCATGAATAGCGTTGCATCACCCGGTGGCTCAACCCGCGCTGGCCTAGATAATTTTGAAGCTAACCAATTTGATGATGTTGTCGCCAAAGCGATTTTAGCGACCGTCAATCATAAACACGCCTAATCATTAGCACTTCAATCATGAAGTGCTTTTTTAGTGGGGAATAAAAAAGCCGCAACCAACGTTGCGACTAATAAGCAGCTATCTCAGCAAAATTATTAAATCAAATACTGAACAAAACATCACGACCGCCCATATCATTTGCGCCAATATAGCGCTGAGATAATTCTACAAGAAACTTTGTCGATTCAGATGTCAACTGTCGCTCAACTGCAAGCAAAGATAAACTATCTTTGAGCGACGCAGCCACAGCGCGATCATTTTGACTTTTTTCTAGTTGGGTTTTATTGCTAACAAATATGTCGCGTTCATCACTTGTAATGGTTTCATCTAAAATTAAGTCAACCAAATTTTCTAGCAACCAATTTTTATCTGGTGTCTTCCATGTCATCACGATACACCTCCAATTTTTGTTCAATCGACAGCACGATACGCCATCCTTATCGTTTTAATTAACAATGATTATTTATATCATACTACTTTTATCAGTGACAGATTATTAAAAAAAGAAAAATGTATATCATATTTAACAGCACACAAAAAGCCGCAACCTAAGTTGCGACTTTTAGTAGCTCGTGAGAGAATCGAACTCTCGATTCCGCCGTGAAAGGGCAGCGTCTTAGCCACTTGACCAACGAGCCATGGTCAGTTGTTGTTCGCTCTCGCTAAACAACTATATTAGTATACCAAGAATTCAAATACTCGTCAACCCTTTTTCTTCAAAGTCATCAGTTTTGTTGGATCAATTGGTTGTGGCACTTTGACTGGTGTACTTTTGTAATAACGCCAAGGCTTGTTCGGATCAAATTCCAAATCTGTCGTCACTGGCAAGCCATTCTTAAAGCGTGTCAACAACCATTGTTCCAATGGTTTTGGGACACCCAACAAGTCGAAATCTGCCGGTGAAATGGCATACCGAATTGCCCGTTCATCATTCATCTTCACCTTTTGTACCCAGTTAGGTTCAACAATTAATTCACGTCCCATCGCAGCAAAGGTCACGCCGGTATCCATCAATTCTTCAACTTGCGCAGGTTGTTTTACTAAGCCAGCCACCATCAGCGGAAAGTCGTCTGGTAGTGCCTGTCGATAATAATCAACAATTTTTGTCTGATCATCCTTATCTTTGAACGGTGTTTGAAAGGCGTCTTTCAATGATAAATGCAGATAATCAACCGGCAGGTCAATTAATTTATTGACAAAAGCTAATGAATCTTGCAATGTAATCCCTGGTGCCATTGGTTCTTCAGGTGATTGACGATAGCCAAGTAAAAATGGTCGATCAGCATACTGTTCAATAGTCTGCGCAACTTTAGCAGTCACCGCTAAACCAAAGCGCATCCGTTTTGCCAATGTCCCACCCCAAATATCATCACGTTGATTACTATCAGGTGAAAAAAACTGTTGCATTAAATATAAATTGGCACCATGAAGTTCAACCCCATCAAACCCAGCCAAAATAGCTCTTTTTGTAGCAGCAGCAAAATCATCAATTGTTTGTGCAATTTCTTGATGCGTTAGCGCACGTGGCGTTTCAAAGTCACCACGTGGATACGCAACGGCTGACGCCGATACTGGTTGTTGCCCACGCAATATTGCAGTAGTCGTTTGCCGACCAGCAGAAAATAGTTGCAGTATCGCTTTTGCACCGCCTGACTGTATAGCACTGGCTAAGCGTGATAACCCCGCAATTTTGTCGTCATCAGCGGCGGAAATACCACCTTCCCAACCTTTTCCTAAATGATTGACATGCGCCACTTCACTCACAATAATTCCTGGACCACCGCTGCGCATTTGGTAATAGCGCAACTCATTGTCTGTTACACTACCATCTTCAAAGGAAGCACGTAAGGTTGTAGGCGCCATCACAACATGATTGCGTACTGTCATTTGCTTATTTTTAAATGTATATGAGTCTAAAAAATCGTAATTTATTTGCATATCAATATTGTAACACGATATGTTAGTGCGTCACGAATTGACCAGTGGCAATATTCGGTGAGCCCCCGTGGTGATCATTTTTGCTAGTCCCCACTTGGTGTAAATAATAGGCATACTTTAACTTCAAATCGCTAATGATATTCTGATTCAGTTTTGTTGGTTTAACAGCCTTTTTTTCCATTTTATATAGATGAGCGGCAATTAAAAGATCGCTATCAGTTATTTTTTTGATTTAATTTGTGAATCTGAGAAAATCACATCACACTTTTTTGCCTTTAACTCATTTTAGACATAAAAAAATCATCCCCGCAAACGGAGGATGATTTAATATCACTTTTTGATTAATAAATTAATACCAACCAGTTGCTTGTGAGTGGGCCCAAGCATTTTCAGCAGTACCGTAACGTGCTGCAATATAAGCCTTCATAGCATTTAATTGATCGTTATAATCAGCTGAGTTTCCACCATAGATAGCACGTGCTTGTGCTGAAAGTTGACCTAAACCATAATATTGACCATTAGTAGCATTAACGTTACCACCTGATTCACGCGCAATCAAAGCATTCAATGCAGCAGAGTTAGAGCTGGTAGTTGAAGTTGTTGTTGCAGATGAAGTGGTAGTGGTGGTAGTTGTTGTCGTTGTGCTTGTTGACGCTGCTTCAGTTGTTGTTGACTGTGCAGGCGTTGCTGCCGCTTTTGTTGCTGTGGCAAACGATAAGTGTTGACCAACCATAATCAAGTTAACATTTGAAATGTTGTTATTAGTTGCAATTGTGTCAACTGAAACACCATACTTTGCTGATAACTTGTTCAATGTGTCACCAGATTGCACAACATAATCTGATGGGGCTGTTGTTGTATCGGCGCTAGCATGTGCACCACCAAAGGCAAAGGCACCTGCAACACCAGCAGCAATGGTCAAAGTCTTCTTAATATTAAACATTATATATTTGTACTCCTAAATTATCTGTTCGAAGATGACAACACCCGAATTGATGAAGTCATGTAATTAACTTACGAGTATTAGTTTAGTCGCTGAATATAATAAGCAAACATCTGTTTCATATCAAGAACATTACATACTATTATTTATTATACATTTACCGTGTTAGTTGTCTTATAAAAATCTTAAGATTTACAATAAAGCCTTAATATAGAACTTTTAATAGTAATTGTGGGGTCTTTGGTAATTGATCATGATCCTCAAAATATGCAACTAACATATCTTGAATTGCCTTATCCCCAGTATAAATTGTCTCAGAATTAGCATAACTTTGGTAATCACCACCGCCGACAGCGCGATAATTATTCATCGCAATGCTAAAGTAATCAGTGTCTTGAATATCTTTTCCCTGATACTTTAATTTTGTAATACGGTTTCCTACTGGTTTACGGACATCAATTTCATAATCAATACCAAAGGCCAAGTCGTAGTTATAATGTTCCACTTTTGGTTTCAACCAATCAGGATTAACAGCTAATTTCTGATTTTCAATAACAAAATAATTTGCTGTATGCTCCAATCCAACGCGTAAATCAGCACCCGAAATACGTTTTGTGACCAATGTATTATCAAATGGGTAATTTTGCAAAATTGATCTGAGTGTCAACTGTTTTGGTAAGCTCGACGGATTATTATTTAGGCCTTGCAATGTGATTTGCGCACCAGTTGCAGCCATTTGTACCGCCGCCACCCAGCGCAAAACATCATTACCATATTGTGCCAAAATTAACGGTTCTTCAACCGCGACAGATGATGTCAAATTAGCGATTGGCTGATCCAACCACGCTTCAACTTTGTCATTAAGTGGTTGTAAGGCTTTAAACATGTCAGGTTGGCTAGTCGTACCAGCAGCATTTGTTGATGCGGTGAATAACCATTTCCCGTCTCTTAACTCGCCATCAATTTGCGCAAAAAACTTAGCTTGGTTAGGTAATTGTAGCGTTAATGTGTCGTTCATTAACTGGGCCGGCACTTGACCATGCTGATGTGCTGTCAATAAAATATCCAAATCAAGTTCTGCGGTGAGTTGCCAAGCAATATTTTCAGATGTTGTACTAATTACCTTGCCTGAATCCAAGTCACGCTCATAACCACCATGATAAATGCCAATCACAACATCAGCTGATTGGCGCAGACGCGCGATAGTCTGCGCCGCTTTAATCAAAGGTGATTCAATTTTAATGCCTGCGAGATGTTCCGGTTTTTCCCAAATGTTAATATAATCAGTCACTAAACCAATTAAACCAACTTTTGTACCATCAGCTAGGGTCTTAATTTCTGCTGGATATAAGGTCTGTCCGTTTTCATCCGTAACATTTTCGGCTAACACAGTCGCATTCAAATTTGCCAAATGCTTCTTCAGTTCGTCATAACCAGCATTGAAATCATGATTACCAAGCGTAACATAGTCATATCCTGCCATATTCATCATGTCTGATACAGCGTCAATATCGTCATACTTCTTGAGATATTGTAATAGTGGTGAGCCTTGATACATGTCACCGCCATCAATTACTAGGGTGTTGCCATCTTTTTGATAGTTCGCAGCTACATTGATAAGGCCTTGAGATTGTGAACCGCTTTGAATGTAGTCAGTGGGCCATAAGTAACCGTGAACATCCGAAGTGTAATATAACTTGAAATGCTTCATTAAATTCCTTCTTTCAAAAACAAGGCAGCCAATGAGGCCGCCCATCTTCTAACCATGGAGTAAGTGTTGACGTAATTTATCTGATAAGTACTCAATGACAAAAATTAGCACAAACAGACCAATTAGAATGGCACCAACTTTATGCCACTCATACCCACTCATTGCAAAAATCATCGGTGCACCAATACCACCAGCACCAACTAATCCTAAAATAGTGGCTTCGCGTAGATTCATATCAAATCGGTACGCAAGAATTGAAATGAAGTCGGAACTAAGTTGTGGCAAAACACCATAACGGATTTTTTGGAAAAATGTGCTACCTGCTGCATCTAATGATTCCAAGATGCCCGAATCCAAATCTTCAATTGTCTCAATAAATAGTTTTGAAATCATACCAATAGAGACAACTGCCAGTGTCATCACACCGGCAAACGGTCCTGGCCCAGTGACGCGAATAAACATCAAACCATATACCAATGATGGTACTGTCCGAATCGCCATAATCACAAATCGTGTTACTACGACAACGGGTTTTGGCACTATATTTGTAGCTGAAATAAATGACAATGGTACTGCAATAATTGCCCCAACTAGTGTTCCAAGGAAAGCAATTGCAATTGTTTGCAAAATCAAATAGGCAACGCCACTATCCCCACCACCGAATAATAGGTCTTTATCGGGTGTTACAATTCCTTCTAAGATATTCCAACCAATTCGCCAACCTTTATCGGTTAAAGTCATTTGATTGACAGCAGATGATGACCAAATTAAAGCAATCAATACGATGATAGCAGCGGTGATATAATATTTAGCACGTTTAGGTTGCGTCAGCAGAACAGCTTCTAGTTTTTTATTCATGTTGTTCTCCTTAACTCAAAAATTTCCGTAGTTGTTGACTCAATGTTTCAATCAGCACCACGGCAACAAATAATGAAACCAAGATCATGCCAACACTTTGAAATTCGCGCCAACCAATTTTTTGGTTCAAAATCATACCAATGCCACCAGCACCAACGTAACCTAAAATAGCAGCATAGCGAACATTACCTTCAAAAGCAAATAACGATGTCGACAAATAAGTCGGCAAAATTTGCGGCATAATAGCGGTAACGAAAGCTCGCGGTGCATTTGCACCTGTTGCAATCAAGGCTTCATATGCTCCCATATCGACTGTTTCAATATACTCAAACAGTTGTTTACCAACGAATGATAAACTAAACATAAAGATAGCAACCGTACCGGCAAATGTGCCTAATCCAAAAATATAAGTTGCAATTAAGGCAGCAACTAATGTTGGCAAGGTTCGTAACACTGTCAATGAAAAGCGCACAATAAGATTGACGAATCGATTATTAGTCACATTGTTAGCAGCCAATATTGCTAATGGCAAGGCCACCACTGCCCCAAAGAAAGATCCAAAGAGTGACATTTTAATCGTATCAATGAGAGGTTGCCAAACTGATGGAAAATAAGACCACTTTGGTGGAAATAAATCGCCAAAGACAATCCAAAACTGCTGAAAATTAGCAAACAAAGTTGGCAAACTAAAACCAGTCACAACAACTGAAATAATTAAAATAACTAACAGTATCAACAAAATCAATGGTGCTCTCGTAAACTTCTGGCTGACTGTTTTACCGTTGGCTAACGTATATTTCTTAGCTTTAAATAATTTATCATACCACCACATTATTCGGCCTCATCTTTTGAATAGATATTATCTAAAATTTCTTGTGTCACACCAGAAACAGGACCATCGTATACAACACGGCCAGAACGAATACCAATAATGCGTTTGGCATAGTCAAGGGCCAGGTCCACATGGTGAATATTGATCAAAACGGTTTGACCAAGTTCGTCATTAATGCGTTTAAAATCGTCCATAACTTCATGCGCTGTCACCGGATCAAGTGCCGCCACTGGTTCATCCGCCAAGAGCACTGATGGATTTTGTGCCAAAGTTCTCGCCAATGATACGCGCTGTTGTTGTCCACCAGACAATTGATCGGTTCTAACAAAAGCCTTATCTAACATCGAAACACGATCTAATGCCTCTAACGCGCGCATTTTATCATTCTTTGAGAATAGCCCCAAAATGACCCGCCATAATGGCATGTCTGGTACCAATGAACTCATAACATTGCGAATAACCGTAATACGGGGCACCAAGTTATATGATTGAAAAATCATACCCACCTTACGACGAAAACGGCGTAATGCCTTTCCTTTTAAGTTTGAAATTTCAACGCCATCGACCGTCAATTTACCCTCTGTGATATTATTTAATCGGTTAATGGTTCGAATAAATGTAGATTTTCCGGCCCCAGACATACCAATAATGCCTACAAACTCACCATCTTCAATTTCTAAATTGATATCTTGTAAACCCTTCACACCGTTGGGATACGTTTTTGAAACATGCTCAAATTTAATCATCTTTTCTTCCTAAACTATAATATGTATTGGCGCCATTTAAGGCACCAAACGCAATAAAAAGCAGCTCAGGAGCCGCTTATTAATGTCGTTGATTTTTACTTAGTTGACTCTTTCAACACTTTTTGTGCTGCACGTTCACCGTCATAGTTAGATGACTTTGCCTTAACATAACCTTCGTGTGAATAGATTGCAATCACTTTTTTACCTTCTTTAGTCTTAGCCAATTTGATAAATGACTTTGACAAAGCTGACTTAAACTTCTTTGTCATAATCTTTGACTTCTTTGAAACTGAAATTGTGTCGTTGTAAATTGGTTGTGAAACACCGATAACGTTTGTTTCAGCCCAAATTGACTTTGATTGCTTGTAATCTTTTGTCCAAGCATCCGCAAAATCACGACGTGCATCTGCATAAACTGGCAAAATATCAATTTGTCCAGAAGCTAAACGTGCCATACCTGAACCGTATGAATCCACTTGTACTGTATTTGACAAATCAGTCACTGTCTTCTTGTAGTTTTTGTTCAACCACAATGATGGATAAATGTAACCAGCTGACGAAGTAGTTGATGACAATCCCCACTTAGCAGAGTTCAAATCTTTCCATGTCAACTTCTTGCCTGCGTTGATTTTCTTAGCCAATTCCTGTCCCTTAGCAGAAGGACCAGCGATAAATAATGAACGGTATGTCGCTGCTTGCTTTTTAGTAGGTTCAGTGGCCTTGCCATCATTCCACTTTGCAGCAGAAGTGAAGTCTTTATTTAAACCGGCACGCGTTGCAGTTAACAAAACTTGAACGCCGTCTTCATACATCACATAAGTACCACCAGGAATAAAACCAACATCAGCAGTGCCTGATGTTAGCGCTTCTCCGGCAGCTTCATAACTGGTACCTACTTTGATATCAACATTCTTAACGTTGTAACCTTGCTTTTTTAATTGTGCTTTCAGCAAGCCTTTCAATGGCTTAGTTGCTGTTACAATTTGGTCAGGTTGCTTTGAAGGAACAAAATAAATTTTCAATTCCTTGATTGTCTTTGTTGCTGCACTTGCGCTCTGCACGCTCAATGTTGCAAAAGCAATCAATGCAACAGCAAAAACCATACTCAAACGGACGATCTGCTTAGCAGTCTGTTTCATGATTCAGTTCTCCTGTGACCTTAACGGTCTCTCTCGTTTTAGTAACCATTGCGTTACCAGTATATTCTACACAAACATTGTCAAATTTTCGTCAAACTTTTGTCAAGAAAAATTCAATGTTTGTCCAGATACTACTTTACCAAAAAAAACATTATCATAGCGAAAAAATTATTAAGTATTTCCTCATTTTTAAAAATAACGTACGGAACGTCATGAACATTCATTATGATCTTTAATAAAAATACGAACGTTTAGTTTGTAAGCGCTTTTCATACAAACTAATGTCATCATAAAAACCCCGAAACAGTTGTTTCGGGGTTTTACAAATTGATTTAACGTCCAGATTTAAGAGCAGCAACGTGAATTCGGTTAACGGCACGCATCAAAGCAATACGAGCACGCTTTAGTTCTTCATCATTGTTGTCATCTTGGGCATGAGCTAAACGCGCTTCCGCACGCTCTTTAGCACTTTCAGCACGTGAAACATCAATTGTATCAGATGTTTCAGCACTATCAGCAATCACTGTCAAAATGTTATTAGAAAATTCAGCAATACCGCCATTTACGGCTAATGATTCTTTATCATCACCACGCTTGACAATTAATTCATCAATCGTCAATGCAGCTAAAATAGGAACGTGTTTTGCCATAATTCCAATTTGACCACCTTGCGTATTTACAATCGCGATATCAATACCACTTTCATTGTAAACATCACCAGCTGGCGTAACAATTTGAACTTGGATACCATGTGTTGCAGTTGTTTCATCTGCCATATGTCAATACCCCCTTATTGGGCCATTGTCTTGGCTTTTTCAACAACCTGTTCAATAGCACCAACGTTACGGAATGCATCTTCAGGCAAATCATCATATTTACCATCCAAAATTTCCTTGAATGAACGTACAGTTTCAGCAACTGGCACATATTCACCATTGATACCGGTAAACGTCTCAGCAACTGAGAATGGTTGTGACAAGAAGAATTGAATACGACGTGCGCGGTTAACAGTCGTTTTCTCTTCGTCTGACAATTCATCCATACCCAAAATTGAGATAATGTCTTGCAATTCACGATAACGTTGCAACGTGCGTTGCACTTCAGTAGCAATTTCATAGTGCTCTTGACCAACGATTTGTGGATCCAAAGCTGATGAAGTTGATGCCAAAGGATCAACCGCAGGATAAATACCTTGTTGTGTCAATGAACGCTCCAAGTTGGTTGTTGCATCCAAGTGCGCAAATGTTGTGGCAGGCGCCGGATCAGTGTAATCATCGGCAGGCACATAAACGGCTTGAATTGAGGTAACTGAACCCTTCTTCGTTGAAGTAATTCGTTCCTGCAATTGTCCCATTTCTGTTGCCAACGTTGGTTGGTAACCAACGGCTGATGGAATACGACCCAACAAAGCTGACACTTCAGAACCAGCTTGAGTGAAACGGAAAATGTTATCAATAAACAACAACACATCCTTACCTTCATTATCACGGAAGTTTTCAGCCATTGTCAAACCAGTCAAAGCAACACGCATACGTGCACCCGGTGGTTCGTTCATTTGACCATAAACCATGGCTGTCTGTTTCAAGACACCTGATTCTTCCATTTCGTGGTACATATCATTACCTTCACGGGTACGTTCTCCGACACCTGTGAAGACTGAAATACCATTGTGGCCTTGCGCAATGTTGTGAATCAATTCTTGAATTAGAACTGTTTTACCAACACCGGCACCACCAAACAAACCAATTTTTCCACCACGAACGTAAGGCGCCAATAAATCAATCACCTTAATACCCGTTTCCAAAATTTCGGTTGAGTTTGTTAATTCGTCATATTTAGGCGCTTCACGATGGATTGAATTACGTGGGACATCATTGGCAATTTCGCCATTGTTGTCGACAGGTTCTCCCAAAACGTTGAACACGCGTCCTAATGTCGCTTCACCAACTGGGACTTGGATTGGCTTACCAGTATCAGTGACTGACATACCGCGTTGAAGTCCATCTGTTGAATCCATGGCAATACTACGGACAATCCCGTCACCTAATGCCAAAGATACTTCAACTGTTAATGTTTGGCCTTCGCCTTTGTCAATGACAAGCGCATTGTTAATATCTGGCACTTGTTGACCAGCTTCAAACGCAACATCAACGACCGGACCAATCACTTGTACGACTTTTCCAGTACTCATTGTCGTTTCCTTTCATGATAAACATCAATAATCGAATTACCTTTATCGTCTGTCCAGATGTGTCACCACAAATAGTTCTGATATCGGGTAATTATTGATGTATGCTACACAAACAGTAGTTGTGTTTTATTTAATGTGACAGTCGACTTACTCTAAAGCAGCCATACCACCAGTAATTTCTGTAATTTCAGTCGTAATCGCTGCCTGACGTGCTCGGTTAAACTGTAACTCTAAACGACCTATTAAGTCCTTAGCGTTATCCGTAGCGCCCTTCATCGCAGTTGATGAAGCCGCATGTTCAGCCGTTTTTGCGTCAAGCACCGCTTCATACACTAAGCTTTGTGCAAATTGTGGTAAGACAACATTTAGCACCGCCGTTGTGTCTGGTTCGATTTCATACGTGGATTGAACGTCTAGTTCAGCTTTTTGTGCTTCTGTTCCACCCATTGCTTCCAACGTATCTGTTGTTAGTGGCAATAACTGGACATCACGGTACTCACTAGTCAATCGGTTAACAAAGTGATTATACACAACGTGTAAGGCATCAAATACACCCGTCTCATACAAACTCGTTACTGTTTTGACAACAGAACGAATTTCGTTAAATGACGGCACATCCGACACACCACGATGTTCTAAAATCACTTCAAACCCACGCTTTTTGTAGAAATCAGCACCATTTCCACCTACAGCAAGAATAGCTGTGTTAGTGGTATCCAAATTCAATTTTTCTAATAATGCGTTAGTTTGCTTAATAACGTTAGCGTTGTACGAACCAACCAAACCACGGTCTGATGTTACCACCAAGATACCTGTTTTTTGAATTGGACGTTGCGCAATCAACGGAATATGTTCAGCATCCGCATTATCGAAAAGATGAGCAGAGACAAGATGCTCAACCACCGTCTCTAAACGAGCAGCATACGCACCATATCCAGCACTGTATTTTTGAATTTGACTCAACTTGGCCGTTGAAACCATTTGCATGGCACTCGTAATTTGGCGTGTCTTCTTAGTTGATGAAATACGACGCTGAATATCTTGCAAAGAAGCCATTGCAGCGCCTCCTTTTATTCTGCTGATTCAGATCCAGCAAATCCAGCCTTAAAGGCCTCAATTGCTGCATTCAAATCAGCCTCTTCAGGTAAGTTCTTGGTTTCAACAATTGTCTTAAACAAATCAGACGCATTGGCGTCAACATAAGCAATTAATTCATCTTGGAAACGTTGAATATCTTCGACAGCAACATCATCCAAGTAACCATGTGTCAAAGCATACAGAACAACAACTTGATGCTGTACTGGCATTGGCTTGTGTAATGGTTGCTTCAACACTTCAACTGTACGACGACCACGAGCCAACTTTGCTTGTGTCGCTGAATCCAAATCAGATCCGAATTGGGCGAAACTTTCCAATTCACGGAAAGAAGCCAAATCCAAACGCAACGTACCAGCAACCTTCTTCATAGCTTTAATTTGCGCGTCACCACCAACACGAGAAACAGAAGTTCCGGCATCAATAGCAGGACGAACACCAGCATAGAATTGATCAGCATCCAAGAACACTTGACCATCGGTAATTGAGATAACGTTGGTTGGAATATAAGCTGAAACATCACCAGCTTGTGTCTCAATGAATGGCAAAGCAGTCATTGAACCACCACCCAATTCATCACTCAACTTAGCAGCACGTTCCAGCAAACGTGAATGCAAGTAGAAAACATCACCTGGATAAGCTTCACGTCCGGGCGGACGACGAAGAATCAATGACAGCTCACGGTAAGCCGTAGCCTGTTTTGACAAATCATCGTACACGATCAACACGTGCTTGCCATTGTACATAAATTCTTCACCCATTGCTGCACCGACATAAGGCGCCAAATACAACATAGGAGCTGGTTCAGAAGGACCAGCATTAACAACGATTGTGTAATCCATAGCACCCATTTGGCGCAAAGTTTCAACTTGTGTACGCACAGTTGAATCCTTTTGACCAATAGCCACATAGATAACAATCATGTTTTGATCTTTTTGGTTCAAAATTGTATCGATAGCCAAAGACGTTTTACCAGTCTTACGGTCACCAATAATCAATTCACGTTGTCCTCGTCCAATAGGCACAAGGGCATCGATTGCTTTAATTCCAGTTTGCAACGGTTCAAAAACTGATTTACGTTGCATAACACCGGGTGCTTTTACTTCAACAGGGCGTGTCTTATCAGTTTTGATATCACCCAATCCATCAATTGGTTGACCCAAAGCATTTACAACGCGTCCGATTAATTGTTCGCCAACTGGCACTTCCATGATACGGCCAGTACGCTTTACTGTGTCACCTTCACGAATGTCATCAAAACCACCAAGAATGATGATACCGACTTCGTTTGATTCGAGGTTTTGGGCCATGCCGTAAGTGCCATTAGCAAATTCGACAAGTTCACCAGCCAAGGCGTTAGCCAAGCCGGTTGCACGGGCCACACCATCACCAACATAGGTAACAGTTCCCACTTCTTCTACAGTTAGCGTTGTGTCGAACTTTTCGAGCTGTTGCTTAATTAAAGCAGATATTTCTTCAGCTTGAATAGCCATTATTCTTCCTCACTAACCTAATAATTGTGCCTTCATTTTGGCAATTTTTGTTTGTAAGCTACCATCAATCAGAATTGATTGTGATTGCAAGATAACACCACCAAGAATGCTGTTATCAACGACGTTTTCAATATTAACTTGTTTTGCGCCAGTCTTGGCTGCAAATACGTTAGCTAATTTATCTAAACGTTGGTCATCCAGAGCAACAGCCGTTGTTGCTTTGACGTCAACGATGCCCTTGACCTCATTATAATGACTGACAAATTGATCAATAACCATTGACAGAATGTCTAAACGCTCATTGCGCGCCAGCAGCTGAATCAAATTTTGAATTGACTCAGCTGCGCCCTTTGTGAGCGTCTGCAACAATTGATCACGATCTGTTATCGCTAAATCCGAAGCAGTCACAACAGTTACAAAACTTGGATTCTCAGTGATTAACTTTTGGATCGTTTCTAAGTCATGCAAGACATCATCAAGCTGATCTTGTTCACTTGCTAGCTCAAAAATTGCTTTGGCGTATTGGTCAGCAATATCTTTAATATTTTTTGCCATCCCAATACTCCTTATTTAGTTTCTAAATCTGAAATGTAAGCATCAATTAATGCTTGTTGATCATTCAACGACAATTCCTTTTGCATTAACTTTGATGCAATAGCCACTGAAAGGGCTGCTACATCGTCTTTTGCACCTGAAATTGCGTCTTCCTTGAGCTTTTGTGCATCCGTCTGAGCTTGTTGATTGATTGACGCTGCGCGATCAGTTGCAGCAGCAATCAAAGAATCACTTTGCTTTTGAGCACTTGCTTTGGCATCTGCCACGACTTTTGTGGCATTTTGACGTGTCTCAGCTAGCTCAGATTGACGTTGTGATGCTAATTGTTCTGCCTCTTGACGCGCTGACTCAGCCCCGTCAATATCAGAAGAAATTTTATCTGCACGTTCGTCAAGAATTTTTGTCAATGGTCCGTAGGCCACCTTCTTCAAAATGAGCATCAACAAGAGGAAGGCAATGATAATAAACAGCATATTTCCCAATGGAAGTGCTGCTAATGTTGTTAATCCCAACATGATTTTCCTCCGCTACTATTATGTGATTACTTGCCCATCAACATGAAGGCGAAGACGATTGACAAAATTGGCATAACTTCGACCAACGCGACACCCAAGAACATACGTGACAACAAACGACTTTCAAGTTCAGGTTGGCGGCTCATACCTGCCAAGAACTGTGAGATCAAAACACCGTTACCAATACCACCACCAACGGCAGCTCCAGCAGCTGCAAGACCTGCTGCGATTACACCAAGATTGTGCAAATCCATTAGATTTCTCCTTATTGTACCGTGTCGCATGGGTCTTCCCATACCACACACTTTATACTATATAGATGATACGCTCTCGCGTTCTTTTGGCAAACCAACTCGTGTCATAACCCCATCAAACACCTCAGTTTAGTGCGATTGTGGCACAAATCCCATTTGCTCCAACAACACTATTCATTACCTGACAATTGTGAAATAAACACGCCAGTCAAAATAACAAATACGTATGCCTGAATGGCACCAATAAAGAGTGAAAATCCTTGCCAAACCATTTCGATTGGCAATGACAACACTGACCAAAGACCATTAAAGTGTCCTGGCCATGCCAAACTGTTAGCTACGAGTGTCAGCAACATTTCACCAGCGAAGATGTTACCGAACAAACGCAGTGACAACGTCAAGAAATTGGCTAATTGTTCAATAATATTCAACGGTAACATCCATGCATACGGGGTGAAGAACATATTCTTGATATAGCCTTTAAAGCCAAGTTCTTGCACACCCATACCATGAGCTACCATTAACGACATAATTGCCAAGGTCATTGTTACAATTGGGTTGGCCGTTGGTGACTTAATATAAGTCACACCATCACCAAGCTTAATTTGTAACAGCAAGCCCATTTCGTTTGACACAATTACAAAGAAAAACAATGTAAATGCGAACAAACCAAATTGACGTGCTTGTTTTTTTGATAGTTGTCCACCAACGATACCGTTCGTGAAATCTAGCAAATATTCAATCACATTTTGCCGCTTGTTAGGTTTTACACTAAGATTGCGGGTCAATACAACTGAGACAATGACAACAATTGCCATAGCCAGCAACGTTGAAATAATTGTGGTCCAATCAAAGGTCAAACCAAGAAACTTAAACGTTGCCGTTGGGTCATCCATGCGCCTTCTCCTTTCTCAAATATTTGGCGAAGTGGTCGTAAGTATTTCGGCTATTCGTCATAATATAAATCTATGATACGCCTTTCAGTTTGAATTTCAACTACTTAGCGAACCTTTTTCACAAACTTTTTATTATCTTGACTTTGTAAGGTTGTCAACTTAGTTATCAACGCCCAAAAATTAAAATTTTAACCGGTTAATTTCGATCGACAACAAGATTATTTCATCACAATTTCAATCAAAAAAGTGCTACGTTTCAGCCTTTACAGGCTAACGCAGCACCTACTAACAAGGTTTATTCAAATTATTTTTCACTGGCAGCCACTTTTGGCAAAACCAGATTCAACACAATACCCAAAACGGTAGCGATAGCGACACCTGAAAAGTCGACTTGCGAACTTAACTGTAAATGGAAATTACCAATACCAACCACAAGAATCGGTGCAGCAATCATCAAATTACGCTTTTTGCTATAGTCAACCTTATTGTCCACAATGACCTGCAAACCCGCCGCCGCAATGACGCCGTACAGCATGAAGCCAACACCCCCAGTGACTGCACCAGGAATAGTTGAAATTAACGCAGATAATTTACCAATGAAACTAAAGACAACAGCGAAGAATGCCGCACCACCAATAACCCATACAGAGTATACACGACTCAACTGCATCACACCTATATTTTCACCGTAAGACGTTACCGCTGGTCCACCAACTAATCCAGCAACTACTGAAGCCGTACCATCACCAGTTAGTGTCCGCTTCAAGCCTGGATTAGCGAAAAAATCATGCCCAGTAATTTTAGACAATACCATCAAATGACCTAAATGCTCTGATAAGGTCACCAACGCCAAAGGTGCCATGCTCAACACCGCTGCCGGATAAAAGACAAAGCCATTCTTACCAATGAACGTTTCAAAGTTAGGTAATTGGAACCAGTGCGCTGAAGCAACTGGGCTTAGGTCAACTAAACCAACCATTAACGCGACAATATAACCAAATATAATCCCTAACAACACGGGAAGTAGTCCCAAGAAACCTTTTAAGAACATATTAAACGCAATTGTCGCAAGGAGTGTAACCAAAGCAACAACAAAGACGCGCCAATCATATTTATTGTTCAGCATTGTCGCAGAGCTAGCAGCCGATCCTGCCAAACTCAGACCAATAACCATAATAATCGGACCAACAACTTCTGCTGGAAAAATGTATTCAATCCAACCAGTTCCTGTAAATGTCACAACAAGAGCAACAATTAAGTAGACTAGACCAACGGAAATAATACCTTGCGCGACCGCTGGATAGCCAATTGTTTTCAAAAGCGAAGCCATCGGTATAATAAAGGCAAAGCTTGAGCCCATGTACGCTGGTACTTTACCACGTGTAATCAGTAGGTGTAATAGTGTGCCGACTCCCGAAGTAAACAAGGCCACACCGGGATTTAACCCAACTAGCAACGGCACTAAGACTGTTGCGCCAAACATTGAAAACAAGTGCTGCAGTGATAATCCAAGCCACACAAAAAATGGTGGTTTGTCATGAAGATCATAGATAGCATTGCTATTGGTATTTTCTGACATAATTACTCTCCTGAACGTATTGAGTCTATTATATACAAAAAACCTGACTTCATGCACGATGATGTCAGGTTTTTTGTTATATAATTTTGTCAAATATGCGCGGCAAACGCATAGTGTTGCTGAAACATCCACTGTCACGCAACACCTCGCTTCTTGCCAGTACACAACGTCATCCCACTTTTATTGGGGTGGTCAGACAAAATTTGTCTGCTACATATATATCATTTGGATAACTTGTGTACTTTTGCGACGTCAGTTGATTGCGCTTTATCATTAGCATTTGTTTATTCGCATTTGAATAATTAATTAATCTCAACCTTAGTCTGCGAGGCGTTGCCTTGAACTGCTTCAATTTCTGTCAAATTGTTTTGCGACATTCATGGCCTCCTCTTATTTGATTAACTACAGTATAACACTCTTTGTAAGCGCTTTCAACTATTTTTTATCCTTATTTTAGTACAATATTTGACCGACATAGTCCCCACTATGACCATCAAAATCCAATTCTTCATCAATTTTAACGGTGGCGGTTTCCGGTAATTCAAGGCAAATCACCATAATCGTTGCCATTTTGTCAGCTTCATGAATTGCTTTAATGTCCATATCTGCCAGCTTATCGCCATGTTTAACATGATCACCGACGACAATTTTAAGATCAAATGGTGTGCCATTCATAGCGACTGTGTCAATACCCATGTGAACCAACACATCTGTACCACGCTCTGTTTTAATACCGATAGCATGTTGTGTTGGTGCAATCATTGTAATTTCACCATCAATCGGCGCTAAAACATTACCATTAATAGGCTCAATAGCAAAACCATCTCCCATCACTTTGCTAGCAAATGTATCATCTTTTACATGTTCTAAATGTAAAAGTGTTCCATCAGCTACCGCAAAAAGCGACTCAACTGCTGTATGATTGACCGGTGTTGTCGTTTCTGAGAGTGTCAGTTCACTTGATTGTAATGGTTTCGCCAGCGTCGGTGACAAGTTGCCATCATAAATGTTTTGAATATTATCTGCCACAAATTGCACATCTGGTCCAATCACAATATGAATTTGATGTTTATCTAAAACATTAACGCCCATAACACCCGGTGCATGTTTTAAAGCATTAACATCAGCCAATGCCGTATCCGTCATTTTGTAACGTAAACGCGTCGTACAGTTATATAAATAAGTTAAATTGTCTTTTGCATTATCTCCGCCCAAAGCTTGCCAAATCACACGTGCAGTGCGTAAATACTTGTCTTCTGTTGACGGACTGAGCATGACATCACTTTCTGGCGAATCATTTTCTTTCGGATCACGACCCGGTGTCATCAAATTGAATTTTTGAATTGCATAATTAAAAATCACATAATACAAAATCGCGAATAAAATACCTTGTAGTAACAACATATATGGCTTGTTAGCCAAAGGCATTTTGAACGCTAATACATAGTCGACCAGCCCGGCTGAAAACCCAAAGCCAGATGTCCAATGGAAAAAAGCAGCAACTGCCAAGCTCAAACCAGTTAAAGCTGCGTGAATCAAATATAGTGGCCACGCAACAAACATGAATGAGAACTCTAAAGGCTCTGTTACACCTGTAAAGAATGAGGCAACACCTGCTGCCAACATTAACGAACCAATCCGTTTCTTTTGCTCTGGTAACGCATTACGATAAATGGCATACGCCCCTGCGGGCAAACCAAACATCATAATTGGGAAAAATCCTGCCTGATAACGACCGGTAATGCCCAAAACACCATGGGAATCCCAAAAATTACCAATATCATTAATTCCCGCCACTTTAAACCAAAAAACCGAATTCAGGGCATGATGTAGGCCAGTTGGAATCAGTAATCGGTTAAAGAAACCATACAATCCTGCCCCAATCCAACCAAGATTAGAAATAGTTGTTGCAAAAGCAACTAATGCCGCATAAACAAACGGCCACACCACAATCATCACAATACTAAATATCAGCATCGCCAAGGCCGTTAAAATCGGTACTAATCGCTTGCCACTAAAAAAAGACAGCGCTTGAGGCAATTTTGTTTGTCCAAATTTATCAAAAAGCGCTGCTGCGACTAAACCAGATACAATACCAAATAAGACATTGTTGTGCGTTGGTGTACCAAAGGCGGCGTTGACCGCTGTTATTTTTTGACCAAACAACGTCGCAATGTTTTCTGGACGCAGTACATAGTCTGTCAGCGCGTAGCCAACGACTGCTGCCAAAGCAACCGCTCCATCCTTTTTATTGGACATTCCCAAAGCTAAGCCTACTGCAAATAAAAGTGCTAAGATATCAAGTATCGAGCCACCAGCAAGCTTCAAAACGCCACTTACAAACCAAGTAGCTGGTAACCAATTACCAATACCTGTCAAAATTGCAGCAGCTGGTAACACTGCCACTGGCAGCATCAATGAGCGTCCTATTCTTTGAAAATAATCTTTCATAATTTCACCCACCAATTTGTGCTAAATTAAGCACAAATGCAGTGATTCCTTTCCCTATATGACATAACACTACTGATAATAACGCTTTTTAGGACAAATGAGTTTTTTCATGTAAACTTTCATAACACATCAAAATCATTTTCACAACATATACCAATGTACGCCTTTCTACTATAAAAAGCAAAAAAATAGCAATAAAAAAGGTATACCAATTTTGGTATACCTAAGAATGATAATTAGTTTTATTTTGTTAATGTTGTCTTTGATACAACTTCCAAATTGTCATCCAAGTCGTAAACTAGTGGTTGTCCATTCGCAATTTCAAGATTCAAAATATCATCATCTGAAATATGTTCGATATGCTTAGCCAAAGCACGGAGTGAATTACCATGAGCGGCGATGACAACATTTTTGCCAGCTTTCAAGTCCTTTGAAATGTTTGATTCCCAGAAAGGTAATACACGTTCCAAAGTAATCTTCAAATTTTCACCTAATGGCAATTCACCTTCAGGTACATCGGCGTAACGACGATCAAACGCAGGATATGTCTTACCTTGAACTGTCATTGTTTCATCGTATGAATCCAACAATGGTGGCAAAACATCGTATGAACGACGCCAAATATGAACTTGTTCGTCGCCCCACTTTTCAGCAGCTTCAGCCTTATTTTGGCCTTGCAAAGCGCCATAGTGACGTTCGTTAAGGCGCCATGACTTCTCTTCAGGAATAAACAATTGACCAGCCTCTTCCAAAGCATAGTGCAACGTTGTAATCGCACGTGTCAAAACTGATGTATAAGCCTGATCAAATTGGATGCCTTCAGCAGCCAACAATTCGCCAGCTTCCTTTGCTTGTTCAACACCCTTGTCTGACAACTTTGTGTCAATCCAACCATTGAATAAGTTCAATGCGTTCCATTCACTTTGACCATGACGGATTAGTACTAATTTAGCCATTTGTTCTAAACTCCTTAGTTTATGTTTGTGTTAATCGTAACGATATCATTATACCACGAAATCACGACACAAAAAAACTCGCCGAAGCGAGTTCCTTCTAATTGGTTATTAGCCCTTAACGATGTTAACAGCTTGCAAACCGCGGTCACCACTTTCAACTTCAAAAGTAACTGCTTGACCTTCGTCAAGAGTCTTGAAGCCGTCGCCTTGGATTGCTGAGAAGTGTGCAAATACATCTTCGCCGTTTTCGCGTGTGATGAATCCGTAACCCTTTTCGCCGTTAAACCACTTTACTGTGCCTTTTTCCATGATATGTTTCTCCTTTGGTGTGCTCACCAAGTAATATTGTGCGTAATCTAAAATAATTGGTACTGAGCGCCTTCCGAAAAAAACAAATCAAAATCAAAAACTTTTATTACCCCATTAGTGTAACACATTCACAGAAATTAGCAAGTAATACACTAATAACTGTAATTCTTTTTCACTCCCAATTATTGGATTATTTTTTTCACCGATTAAAAGCAACTTCAATGGTATCAAAAAAACGTTTTCAACCTGTTTAAGGCGAAAACGTCGATGATATATTATTTAATATTTAACGCTTTTTTGACTGCTGCAACTTGTAACTGTGCTGCTTTGTCTGGATCTGTTTTTGCCAAGGTAGCTAACTGCGCTTGCTGTTGGGCTAGTGCTTGCTTTTCAGCATCCGTTTTTGGCGTCATTTTCGATTGCAATGACTTAGCTTGAGTCGTCGTCAAAGCAACCCAAGTACTTGGCACTTGATAAATAACATGCTTATTTTTCAGTTGGTGATTATTACCACCAATACCAAACATCAATCGCATTGTGGCATTTTTATAGACATAACGCGTTGTTTTCGTAATTTTATAAGCTTTATTACCGGAAATGTTGGACATACGAGAACTAGTTTTCAAGCTTGGCTTTGCCACTGTAGTCTTTTTAGCACTTTCTGTCGCACGGTAAACATAGACATTTTCAGCGCCATTTGTACCAACACTTTGATAAAGCAATAGACCAAATCCTTGTGAAGCTGTGCCAGCTGTATAGATTTGTTTTTTGGTCGTAGTGGTAACTTCCTTCATACCGTAGTGTGCGTTCATATTAGCCGCAACGCCAGCAACACTTAAAATCAAGCCTACAAACATAATCACTGTCGTTACAATACGTACGCCACGATTAGTAATCATCATATTTGCCACAAAGGCCAAAATAGCAAATAACGCTATCAACAAAATAATCATTAGGCTGCGTCCTCCTTGTGTGCTGGTGTGTTAATTTTGCCACTGTGTAGTAAGAATGTAATTAACAATGCAACAAGAGCAAATCCTGCGGCCAACAAGAATGAAGCATGGAAGCCGTTCAATGTTGCATCTATTAACTTATTAGCATAGGACAATGGATCTTGACCTTTAAGTGAAGCAGCTGGCTTATTGTTATCAGTAACAGACTGCATGACTGATGCCAAAATTGCCGTTCCCAATGAAGAAGCAATTTGACGCATCGTGTTGTTGGCAGCTGTTCCTTGAGCAGCAGTTTCGGGTGACAAAGCACCCATAGCAGAAGCTGTCAACGGCATCATCGTCATCGCAATACCAAACATACGCAATGTATATAGCGCAGTGATGAAGTGTTGTGACGTATCAGCTGTCATATAAAATAGTGGTACCGTACCAATTAACAAAATAGAAAATCCCGTAACGGCTAAGCGCTTTGCGCCATGTTTATCGTAGAAAGCACCAGCAATTGGTGACATAATTCCCATCATCAATGCACCTGGAAGTAATGTTAATCCTGAGTCCAAAGGTGTTAATCCGCGAATATTTTGCATATAAATTGGCAAAACCATTTCAACACCAATCATAGCCATCATTGCTAGGGACACTAATATTGTCGTAATGGTAAATTGTCTAGACTTGAAGACAGACATATCCAAGAATGGCTTTTCCATACGAGATTGATGCCACATAAACTCAATTGTGATCAATAATCCGACAATCAATGGCAAAATAACCCAATTAAAGTCACCCCAACCATGATTAGAAACCATCGCAAAGCCAAACAAAATCAAACCAAATCCAAATGTTGATTCAATCAAAGAACGTACATTCAGTGTTACTTTCTTTGTTGGTAAAACATTGCGGAAATAGAAGAATGAAGCGATCATCACCAAAATAACAACTGGTAGAACAACGCCAAAGATTGAGCGCCATGAATTTTCAAGTGTGAATCCCAAAATTGTGTGGTCTTTTTCCAAAATCCAACCTGACAGCGTTGGTCCAATGGCAGGTGCCATTCCCACAACCAAACCACCAAGTCCCATCGCTTTACCACGTGATTCAGCATCAAACAAATTCAGTGAAATCACTTGCATTAATGGCATCAACACACCAACAGCCATAGCCTGCAAAACGCGGGCCACCATTAGCATCCAGAAAGCACTAGTTGGTGTCACGAACGCTAGTAAAGTACCAGCCGTAAACAAACCAAGCGCTGATAAATACAACGTTTTTGTTTGAATTCGTGTTGTTAAGAAAGCTGAAACTGGAACCATAATCCCGTTAGCCATTAAGAAAATGGTTGTCAACCATTGTACTGTTGAGGCATTAACATCAAACGCCTTCATCAATGCAGGTAACGCTGTCCCCAAAGCTGTTTGCATCAGCATTACAGAGAACACACCGACCAGCAACACAATCATCATGGCGACGCGGTTGACTGGTTTCCCCTTTGTGTCTACTATTTTATCAGACATATCAAAATCCTTTCATTTGTTTTCTGTCATTTACAGAAAACACTTTAGTTCTTCATTAGCTTCAAAAATGTATTTTACGCTTAAATAAAAAATTGTCAACTAAGTTGACAATTAATTATCATTTATTATATGTGATTTTTTGCACATCATGTTGCCCATTTAGCGTAACAATCACATCTGCTAATGATTTCGTAGGTAAAATATAGTGATCCAAATTAGTTTGATTCGTTGTATCCCACACTTTCATGACCAGATCACTCAACTCGTCTAACGGCATTTTGGCGTATTGATAGCGCCAGCTAGACGGATCATTCTTGGCTAAGGCTGTTTCTTGTAGCGTTCTTGACAAATACCATGACTTAATATCAACCAAATCTGCGGTAACAAAAATTTTGAAGTCTAACACATCCTCTGGTAATCGCAAGGCTGTTACACCTTCAACAATTAAAATGTTGGGTCGCGTAATTGTTTGCAATTGGGTGGGGTGAATATCAGCCAGTTCTTGCGTATAAAGGGGTATCTCGATTCGCTCACGACCAGCCTTGAAATCTCTAATCACTGTTGCCATACGGTTCAAATCGTATGTCTGTGGGAACCCTTTTTGTTCAAAAATGCCAGCAGCCAATAATGTGTCATTAGACATCATAAAATCATCTGTACTAATCACACTAGCCATCAAATTTTCCTGATGAAATAAGGATGCCAAATTATTAGCAAATGTACTTTTGCCAACTGAAACTGAACCGGTAACACCAATTACCATGAAAGGTGGCTGATAGCGTTTCAAAATTTCATTGACTAACTCGTTCATTTTTCAACCTCATAACGTGTAGCACTGACATGGTCCAACAACGGTGTCACTGACTTTTCAGCCAACAATGTCAAACGATGCATCGCGCGTGAGGCAACTGTATACAACAGACGGCGTTCGTCTTCTGCCGCATATCGTGTCCAATCCGCGTGCCAAATGACGACTGCGTCAAATTCAAGTCCCTTAGCCAAGTACGACGGCACTATAATGGTTCCCAGCGCCAAACGTTGATTTTCTGATTGAATCAGTGTCACACTTTTATCCGCCAATTGTTGCGCCAATAATTTCGCATCAGCGAGTGTTTTGGTAATAATAGCTGTCGAATCTTGGTCTTTGGCATTTTGTAGTAACTGTTGACGTAGCTTATTCAGCAATTCGCTTTCATCGTCAGCAATTTTTACAATTGGCTTCTCGCCATTACGATTAAACGCTTCAATATCTTGCCCACCCAATAAAATGTCTTTAGTGAAATCAGTAATTTGTTGCGTCGAACGGTAAGTTTGCGTGAGCTTAACCGTGTCTACCCGTTCTGAGTCAAACAAGCTAGCCAGATCTTCCTGCAAATTAGCCGCATTATCCTTGGTGAAGATGGCTTGGTTAAGGTCGCCAAGCACCGTGAACTTTGCCAATGGGAAGCTAAACTTTAAGAAAGCTAATTGGAACGGTGTATAATCTTGCACTTCATCAATGAATAGGAAGCGAATATCACGTTCGCCATGCTTACCAGTCATTAAATCATATAAATACAAATATAACGTTGTGTCAGCAAGGGACATTTGATGATTCTTGAGATTAGCCACAACGTGTTCAACATGCGTCTGCCACTCTTCTTCTGATAGTTGATAAGCCGCTAAGTCAAAGAATCTTGGTAATTCATGTAAGAAATCAATAAATTGCGCATTGATATTAAGGAAACTTGCACGTCTCACTTGTCTTGCCAAAGGCTTCAAAGCCCGTGTCGTAATTTGCTTGGCCAAGAACTTTCGCTCAGCTTTTTCACTGGAAAATTCTCGTTCTTGTTCCCCGGCACCTAATTGTGTACGACGTGTCACCGCAGCAGCATCATTTTCTTCATTATCGCCCATACGAACACGGCCAGCGCCAACAAGCTCATCATATTCTTCCTTAGATAGATTTTCAATTTCTAAATCTACCCAATCTTTACGCATTTCTGTGCCAATGCGGCTGCTTAGCATACGCATAAGTGTGTCGCGAGTTGCATCCAAACGTTGACTTAACTTGTAATTTTCGTTGTACTGATAATAAATTTCTGCCATGCGTTCTTTGGCAATAAATGGCTCGCCTCTAAACATAATGCTGCGGAACTTCATCCCCTGACGTGTCAAAGAGTTGGCATAATTGGTGACTGCGTTAAACATGTCAACACTACCTTTGGCCAATGCCAGTCGATTATTCACATGATCCAATTCAAAGCGTTCTTGCAACGTTTCTACAGACATTTTGGGTAAACGTCGTGAGGCGTATTGGTAAAATGTCATTTGAATCATATTCTGTTCACCTAATTCAGGCAAAACTTGATCAATATAATCATTAAATAGTTGGTTAGGACTAAATAGCACCACTTGCCCGCTGGTTAATTTACCACGGTAGCGATAAAGCAAGTAAGCCACACGTTGCAAAACTGCCGCCGTCTTACCGGAACCAGCTGCACCTTGAACAAATAAAAGATTCGCCGAAGTATTACGTATAATCTTATTTTGCTCTTTTTGAATGGTTGTCACAATTGACTTCATCTTGGTTGATGATTCGCCACTCAAGGCATTCATCAACATAGCGTCCCCAATTGCCTCTTCCGTGTCAAATAACGTCACAATCACGCCATCTTCAATTTGAAATTGACGTTTCAGCGTGACATTAGCTTTTTGAGTGCCATCCGGTGTCAAATATTCAACTGGTCCAATGCCACCATCATAATAAATAGAGGCTACCGGTGCACGCCAATCATAGACAAAATAGCGATTGTCGTCATCACTAAATGACCCCAAACCAATATAGATGGTTTCTGGTTCACCGCTTTCTGACACAGATTCACTAAAATCAATACGTGCAAAATACGGATTATGAATCTGCTTATTCAACACTTCATAGCGACGCTCTGCCCGTGACTTAGAATTTTCACGTTCAGCCAACATTTGTTGTTGCTGGCGGACAGACATGGCTGTTTCAACAATACCGGAATAGGTATCGGTTTTGAGACGCACATCTCCCCAACTTTTGGAAACGTCAGAGATGTTCTTGTTTGTCCGCTTAATTTCTAGCTCGGTATCAGCCAAAGATTGGTTCATGGCTGATAGTGTTGTCTTCAAATATTGCTCTTCAACTTGCTTAATTTTTTCGTCCAAAAACGCGTCCCACTCTCTTAAATTTCAATGATATAATTATACGCTTAGATTGAATAAATGAAAAGCAAAAACGTTTAAATGCTTAACATTTAAACGTTTTTGAGGTTATGGTGTTTCACTTAAAGTCCAAGTTAGTTCTGATTGTAACTGTTTGCCTAATAATATGGTATCAATCACCGCGTTAGGATTTAACCAAATGCTAAATGCGTTAGTGGCATTGTGATTAAACAAAATACTCTTTTGACTGGTTGTCGAATTACCCGACCAGAAGTCAACGCTATTGGTTAAACTATTGTCACCATATTGAATACTCAAATCATTCTTTGAAATCATTGCTGATTGACCAGATGTCGTCCAATCACTTGTTTGCGTCACAGACACTTTGTATGGTACGCCGCTTTCCAAGTTGATGAGATTAACTGAGCCAGTTGTCATATTAGTTGCCAATGGTTTGTTGCCGTTACGGAAATTCCCAGCCCCCAGTGTGCCAAAGGTAAGGTTAGCAACGCCATCAAAAGTGGGCGATTGTGCCCACACATAGGTAACTGGTTCCGATCGATCAGCGTACATTTCCGTTGTGGTAACCATGTCTCCGTTTGGGTGATGGTCCGTTCCATTGCCAACAATCTGCCAAGACGCGCTTGTGGTTTTGTAGTTTTGTCCATTATCTGTAGTTGTTGTACCGATAGATGGTGCTGACGTGAAAGTAGGATTACCGGGGAACTTGATATTTTGACCTAGCGTAATCTTCCAGAGATTAGTATTGGAGGTAAACATATTATCAACCAAAGCAGCACTCTGAGTATTCCACCCTGATAAATTCAATGTTTTCAGTGCCGTTTCTTGAAACATGCTAGCGAAAGTTGTTACTTTTGTGACGTCCCACCCACTGAGATCAAGGCTGGTTAAGCCATTGAGCCGAAACATGTACGACATATTCGTGACATTGTTAGTCGTAAAATTAGTCAGGTTTAAACTAGTGAGGGCGCTCATTCCATAAAACATACCTCGCATGGTAACATCAGTTGCTGTGCGATATTCGCCCCAACCAGAGAGATTTAACGTCTCCAACTCAGTAGCACTATTAAACATATACTCGAAATTTGTCACCTTAGCAACGTCCCAACTACTCAAGTCCAGCTCAGTTAATTTTGTCCTTTGGAATATGTAAGATATATCTGTGACGTTAGTGGTTTTAAAATTTGTCAGATTTAAACCAGCATTAGTTAACACGCTTGCATTAGAAATCATATGAGACATGCTAACATTGGTTGCTGTACGATTGACGCCCCAACCAGAGAGATTTAATGTTGTCAAGCTGCTACAAGTACTTAACATATAATTGAAATTTGTTACCTTAGTCACATCCCAATCACTCAAATCTAATTCAGTTAAGCCAGTGCCAAAAAACATATAAGACATATTTGTTACGTTAGTGGTTTTAAAATTTGTCAGGTTTAAAGTAGTAGTACGTGTATAACCAAACATAAAGTTCATATTAACAGATGTTGCTGTACGGTTGCCACCCCAATTCGACAAATTCAAAGTGGATAGTGCTGTATCATTATAAAACATATAACTGAAATTTGTTACCTTATCAACATTCCAACCACGCAAGTCTAAATTAGTAACGCCGCTTCCATAAAACATAGAAGACATATTCGTCACATTACTGGTATTCAACGCACTCAAATCAGGATTAGTCAGTCCTTTACTGTTGTAAAACCAATAAGACATCGAGGTTACATTACTCGTATCAAAATTTTGCAAATCAATAAACTCACTGAGTTGTCCTAAATTAGCGAATAAATAAGTCACTGATACTGGTGCTATCACGTTGCTTTCAAATTGAATTTTCTTGACTTGTGTGGCAACTAGTCCAGCGGCTTCCAAATTCTGATCAATTCTCTGTGCTAATTGCCCCGCCCCAAAAACCAACAAACCAGTATCCGAATCAAATGTCCAAGTACTAGTGCCGTTTGCGTTTGTCGTTATTCCTCGTGGTGCCTTTGCAGATGACGCTGGTTTGCTATCCGCTTTCGCCACCGTTGGCTGTTCAACTTGTGGGTCAGCTTCTGCTGGCTGTTCCGGTTCGGCTACTTCAGGTGTCTCGGGTTCATCAGGTTCCGGCTCTGTTGGCTGACCGTCACCCGTATCACCAGTAGCGACGCGCTGAATCAATTCTTGCAAGTCAGAGCGACCGTCATTTGGTAGACGTAGCTTTTTATCCGTTTTGACGTCATCAGCTGTCATCACTTCGGCAGCTGTCACGGCCTGTACTGGACCTGTGACGGTTAATAAGGTAATTAATATTGGTAAGTAGAATTGTTTGTTCAAACGCATGATTTTTCTCCATTAGTAGCCTAGACCCTCATTCTACTAGGGGGGTGGAAGACCAGACGAATTTTTAGTGAACAAATTGTGAACGTTAACCTAAAAAGCGGAAACGACATGATGTCGTCTCCGCTAATTTTATTTATCTGTCACAATCACAGTGGCATTGTCTCCAATGTAGATTGACGTTTTCTTACCTGTCTTATTATCAACCAGATTAACACCATGTCCGCTCCGATCAAAGCTAAATGAGCCAGTATATTGATAAATGACCTTACCTTGATAGTCTTTGATGACAATTTCACGTTTTTGATTGTTGTTATATTCCAACTGGTAAGTCTTTTTTGACTTAATGTAACTTGATGAGTGGATATAATTATAATATTTTGACGACGCTGCTAGTCCGAATACAACCAGTGCTGCGATGATACCGATGACACCAATCGTGTTGCCTAAACGCTTCTTACCACCAAAGAAATAGGCATAGACGCCTAGCAAAATAATGACAACAGGTACGGCAAACATAGCCGCCCACAGCACCCAAGAAATAGGCGTTGGCTGAATATGAAACATTTGATTCTCCCCAATTAATGAATTTTTTGTTATTTCTTACTATATAATATCAAACATTTTATCAATTTTCACGGTGTCTGGATGATAAGAAGATTATGGTATTTTTCAAATAAAGCAAGACGTATTACTTTGATTATAAATAGATGTCTGCTACTATTAAATTGATTAGTCCCACGAAAGGAGAAGTTAATGTATACTACCATGCTTGTTACCATAATATGTTGTGTCGTTGTCGGGGTATTTTCTTTAGCGATTGGTTTTAACATTCACCATCCTGTCGCAAAATATGTTTGTCAATTTATTGGATTTGCACTGTTAGTCTTTGCCATTATATTCTTCCTCACACATTATTGGTGGTGGATATAATTGACAATTAAGTCATCTGTTCTTTTCGCGTTCGCCAAACGACCTGTCAACGATTAAGATAGCTAATAATGTTTTGAGCGATGCTGGAATTCATAATACCCATTGTGAATTCACCGCCTTTGTCAATATTCAGTTCATTAGCCAAAATCAGATCTTGTAACTGTTTATTACCTACCAAGAGTTGCAACAAGTCGTTCTTAGAAATTTTATTTTGGCTCGTATCGCCCTCGTGTGTCACATAAAAATAATAACGATGTGTACCCACAGCAGCAATATTACCAATATTTCGGAGGGTATCTTTAAAACTATGCTTTTCAGCAATGCCATAGTTCATCTGATTATCGTTCATGATTTCGACCTCCCAATCGCTTCAATCAACCTAGTATATAACTCTCATTATAGTACAATGTGGCAGATAATTTCTCCGAATTTTTTAATCTTTTTTCAATAAAAGCAAAAGAATCATCCCCAATCATGATTCTTTTGTTGCGCCTACTGCACAACCAGCTCTTGAATGACTTTATTAAAGTGCTTTTTATTTTTTAAATCCTTAACTGATTGGAAATTCATACTCAAATTGTCGTGATCTTTTGAATACATCAATCTTGTGATGGCTGAAACATTGCTTTTCATGACGGTGCTAACTGATGATCCCGGTACAATTCTGGCAATTTTAACGTAGCTGCCTTTGTGATAAGCCATTACGTACGGATCTTTCACGCCGGGATTGAGTCCCGTTGTTAGCGTTAGCTTCGTCCACTCCGTCCCCATGTCATTATCTGAAAACCATTTTGTCCAATAACCACGGTTTGACTTATTATTGGGATTAGTGACTTTATCGCTAGGCATTTTTGTATAGGCTACTTTATATTGCAAAAATGGATTCATGCGGTCAATTGTATCAATGCCTTTTTGGTAACCAACCAACAGCATGCCTAACCATAATACCAATAATACAAAAATGGACCCCAGTATCATTGTGAGCCGCTTATAGCGATGCTTCAATGACACATCTTGATCAATTGCTTCAGCAATGCTTTTCTGTTTGTCTGTCATGTCGATTTCTTCTCCGAACATTATTTTTTCGAAAGATACGTCAAACAAATCACTCAAACGCCTCAAGACATCCAAACTAGGATAATTTTTACCTGTTTCCCAAGTTGACACAGTTTGCCGGCTGACATGAACTTCCTCTGCCAGTTCCTGTTGTGTCATCTTTTTTTGTAGTCTTAGTTGTTTAATATCTTGTTCAAAACTCATAGCTTTCATCTCCTAATGTAACCGAATCACTAAGAACAATACTAGCAATTCATGCTTGCTCTTGTAAAGCAAGCGTCACTAGCATGGCGTTATTTGGGGATTTGGGCACAAAAAAATATCAAGTAAGGCTCACTTGATATTTTGGATAATTGCGTTTAAATGCTTACTTATGCCCTTTTCCAATGCCAGCCCACTTAGCAGCATAATTGGTGCCTGCATAATCGCATGACCACCCACCATAAAAGGCTGTTGCAATATTGCCAAGTTCACTATAATGTGGCACTGTGCTGTCCCATACAACTGAAACGCCACTTTTTGGAAAACGAATTGATGGTTTATGGTACGCTGCCTGTGGATTGGGTCAACAATCATTACAATACCAATATTTATCGCCTTTAGCACATGAACCCAATCGCCAACACACACCAAAACCATTCGCAACAGCCATTTGAGCACGATACTTTAACGTCTTAGCACCACTTAAATTATTTAGAAGTTGTCCCAAATTTATGCCAAACCAGTTAGCACCGCCGCTATGATTATCAAAGTTTTTAACGTACCGAACACTTTCATCGAAAGATAAATAGTACATATTTCCTTTACCAACAGCATGCGGTTTTGGTAGTGCATTACCTGCCACGGCACCACACGCTTTGTGTGTTATTGGTATCAACAAAATTGTGATTATGCCTAATATGATAACTAATTTTTTCATGTATACCCTCTCTATCGGTGCGGTAGTCAATACTTTTTTGCACCTTGCTGTTTTTTCCTATCAGCGGACCTTGCTCTGAAGGCCAATACTAGTGAAAAAATCAATAACATGCAGGCCATTTGTATATCTATTAAAAACTCAGGTACTGCCATTCCAAACATACACCATGCACTATCACGTAAAGTTACTGTTTCTCGCCAGTTCATAAATTTCTGCCACATATTAGTTTCGTTTGTATTTTAGCAAAACTCACTTTTCGTTGCGTTGCTTAGCTTCTTTAGAATTAGCCAGCACGGCGTATATTACTGATCCCAAAAGCATCGTAATCGCCCACTGCATATCAACAAAAACACCAGAAACGGCGACTCCTAGAAAAAAAGCTGACATTTCACGATAGCTCGTACCAGGTGACAACATTTTTATTTTATCCCACATCAGCGTGCTCCTTAGTATGCCGTTTTATTGCCATTAACACTTATCCGACTATTGTATTCTTACAGTCTTTTATTTTTCTCTATTTTCTGTCTTTCAAAGATATTAATCCACATATTGCTGAAAAAAATAGATATGTATAGCCGTCTGCTGCATCAATTCTAAAAGAGGCCATTGCAAAGCCAAAGAAAAACCACGCGCCATCTCGATAATTAACTTTTTTAGACAATTTTTTAAAGTTCGCCCACATATCAACTCCTTTTGGTAGCCAGTGCAGCACCACAAAATAACCAAGCTAAATCACGATAAATCAGTAGTTCTGAATAGTAGAATTTTATTTTTTGCCACATCATAGTTCCCCTCTTAATATGCTGTTTTATTGCCATTGTCTATTTGCGTAAATATTTTCACTCAACCATTCATTTTTCATTAATCACCCCCTAATAAATCATATTTATTGCCAATAATGTTATTTCAGTGAACTTTTGTGACTTTAATGTGAATAAATGGATATTTTTATGTGCGCATAAAATGAGAAAAATCAATATCATATCCGACCACTTCGTCATTATGATAGCAATGGTTTATGGTACAATAAGAAAAACTTGAAGGACAATTACCATGGAAGAATTATTTGGCATGATTTTGGTATTCTCAGACACGTTATTTGATGTTGATGATGACAAACCATTTGGATTTAGATTCTGGCTCGCGCTAGTCGTCTGGGCTGTTACGGTTTGTGCTTTTGTCATTGCACTTTACATGTTCATCATATTTGTACCCAGCTTATTTAATCACCCTCTAACTCAGTTTTGGTGCGTGTGTGTTGGTATAGAAACTTTATTTGGTGGGGTGTCTTATTTTTTAGGATGGCGCACTGTAATTTGGGCTTTGCAAATTAAAAATAATATTCAAGCCCACAGTTCACATCAACACCACAACTAAACGAATACTTTAATTATGCCGGTAGACAATTTTTAAAATTAACCGTAGGACAAAAAAAACATGACTTGAATTACCTTCCAGTCATGTTTTTTTGAGATGTTAATTTGGATAAGTACCACACGTCATATCAACATGTTACTGTGCTCATGAAATATTGTTACCCGAGATACTGCGTTTAATGAGCACTGTCAATTTTGCAACGATTGTAATCCATATACTTAGTTTTATTAACAGTCACTGTTAAAATTTCAATCAATTTACTGCATGAAAAAAGCGTCATATCAAGGTTTTTACAACTTGATACAACGCCATTCAATGGTTAGTGGAGAAGAAGGGATTCGAACCCTCGCACGCTTTAACACGTCTACACCCTTAGCAAGGGCGCCTCTTCAGCCGCTTGAGTACTTCTCCATAACAGATAATACTATACCAGAATTTCCCGATGATAGCAATACCTGTTAACACTTATACCGTCAAACGCATTTTTTGAGTAGCCTGACGGATCAACACTGTAGCTAATACCACAACAAGTATTTTGATCAATCCTGATAATACGAACGGTGTCACACCAGCTGCAATTGCTGCTGTTGCACTCATGTGCGTACTGATAGATAACCAAATTGTACCAATCGCCAAATTAACGACCACTGCTACAACGTTGGCAACAATCAATGCCAAAATGTTTGAGGTGTGCTTAATTGTCAACCCAATGATTGGTGCATAAAGCAAGAATGACCACAAATAGCCGGCCGTTGGTCCAATCAAGACGGCAAAACCACTAGAATATCCTGCAAAGACTGGCAAACCAAGTGCGCCAAGTACAATATAAAGTCCAATTGCTGTTAAACTAACCCGCGTTGACGCTACTGAAGCTACTAATGCAACAATTAAAGTTTGTAGTGTCATTGGCACTGGTCCAACATTAATTGATAGTGGTCCAATAATCAGTAAAAGTGCGGTCAAAACCGCTGTAATCGCAATTCGTTGTGTATTATTTTTCATTTCTTCCCCTTAATGAACACCTTCGTTACATCACCACTGATGAATGGTGTTAAGTTTTCATCATGTTTCAATAATAATTCACCCCGTGTACCAATGTCAAGAACTTGTCCAGAAATTTCTTGGTTATTTGTCAGTAAAGTGACCATCTTATCCTTTAAATATGAATGCTGACGGTAATAATCAAGATGTTGACCAGCTTGATATCCAGATATATTTTGAACAATTCTTTCAAAAATCGCGGCAACTAACGCATTGCGATCCACGTCCACACCGAGTGTTGTTACAATATCTTCCAAATCAGATGGCACCGCCGTCGGTAAAATATTTAAACCGATACCGATAATCACCTGTGTTATTTTACCCGAATTTAAAATACCTTCAACTAAGACACCACCCATTTTACGATCATGTAGGTAAAAATCATTGACCCACTTCAATGACACTTGAATCCCAGTCATTTCAAAAAGAACTTCTGCCACAGAAACCGCCACCCCTGTTGTTAAGAGACCAGCGTCAAATTCGCCCGCAATATCAAAAACATAAGTTTGATAAACGCCTGCGCCTCGCGGTGAAAAGAAAAAGCGTCCCTTTTTACCATAACCAGCGCGCTGCTGATTGCTCACAATGCCAAAAGGTCGTGACACGCCCTGTTTGAGCATATCACGACCTATTGTCATTGTTGAATCAACCACATCAATCACAGTAATATCGTCATGCATACCTGTTTGAGTAAGTAAATTCATTTAATCTGATTCCTTTTTATAACTTAATGCTGCAACGTTCAATTCCTTGTCCCCAAGTCCTTGTGTAAAGCTGGTCTCGTGAGACACAATAATGACATTGCCTTGAAACTTGTCAATCGCTGCGCGCAAAGCATTCTTAGTACCTTCATCCAAATGGTTAGTTGGCTCATCTAAAATCAAGAAATTACTTGGTTTCATTTCCATGATTGCCAACTTAACTTTGGTTTGTTCACCACCTGAAAGTTGTTGCAATGGTTTTTGGGCATTTTCGGCATTGATGCCTGCTGCAGCTAAGCGCGTACGCAAGGCTTTTGGTTCCAATGTTGGAAAACGATCTTGCATTTCCTGCAACGGTGTCTTGCTATCATTATCCCAAGCCAAATCTTGGTCAAAATAGTTAACAACCGCTGACGGGGAAAATTCAGATTGACCGGCTAATGCAGGTATGACACCCAAAATTGATTTAATCAAAGTTGATTTACCAGCGCCGTTAAAACCTTTAAAGACAACTTTTTGCCCAGTGGTAATTGAAAAGGTCACGGGCTCTAGTACTGGTGTCACATAGCCCACAGACAAATCACTAACTGTCAACGCGTTAGCTGACTGTGAATTAACATAGGGAAAATTAAATTTAGCTTGTAATGTGTCAGAAGGTGGATCAACACGATCCATGCGCGCCAACATTTTTTCACGAGACTTTGCTTGCTTCGAAGTTGAAGCACGTGCCTTGTTTTTGGCAATGAACTTTTGTGCTTTTTCAATTTCTGTTTGTTGCTTTTCGTACTGACGCAATTGTTGTTCGGCGCGTTCGTCTTTTTGACGCATAGCCTTTTTAAATGAACCACGGAATTTAGTGATTTTACCAAATGAAACATCAATGATTGCGTTAGTGACTTTGTCTAAGAAATCAAAGTCATGGGAAATAATCATTGCTGAACCTTCAAAGGTTTGCAAAAAGTCTTCCAGCCATTCAATGTGTGCCACATCCAAATAGTTGGTTGGCTCATCCAAAATAATCACGTCGTCATTTTCCAACAAGAGCTTGGCCAAAATGACCTTGGCGCGCTGTCCACCAGACATAGCTTCCAACTCACGCTCACGTCCAATAGCCTCTAATCCCAAACCAGAAATCACACGCTCAATTTGCGTGTCGACCTCATAAAAGCCTGCCGCATCAAGTTCTTCTTGCATGCGACCAGCGCGTTCGAGCAATTTATCAGACAACGTTTCGGCATACTCATTGTAAAGTGCCGTGATACGATCTTGTTTGTCATAAAGGTCTTGATAAGCGGTATGCAAAAAATCAACCAGCGTCATACCCTCTGGAATTTCTGCATACTGGTCCAAATAACCGATTTTCAAGCCTTTTTGCCAATCAATTTTGCCTGATAATGGGAGTTCTTGCCCAGTGACAATCTTAATGAGTGTTGATTTGCCGGCACCATTTTGTCCAACAATTCCCATGTGTTCGCCGCTTTGAAGCTCAAACTCTGCGTCTTCATATAAAGTTTTTTCTGCGTAGGCCATGGTTAGGCCGTTTACTTCTAATAATGCCATAACTATAAGTTTATCACATTTTAAATCAACATTGAGTATGTGTGTGGTATATTGCCTGGATTATCAGCCAATATTTCCTTGCGCGTTAATTTGGCTCTCTCTTTAACGAACTTTGACATCTTATTCATGCCAGCAATTTCGTATGCTGGTACAACAGACATTGCTTGTGTGTAGCCACCTTCAACATCCCCCTGAAGCATTTTCAACAACCCTTTGCTAAAAATCAATCTTAACCGTTGCGTCGTTAAATCAGTCATGAACTCGTCCATGCCATTCATTACTGACTCTTCTAAGGCTAACATTTCAGCTGCACCCGCAATATCTGCATAAATCAAACCATTAAAAGCAGTATAAATAATATCAACTAAACGCATCTGTTCTGTTCGCAATTGTGAATAAAAATGTGCCCGTTTAATGGCTAAACGTCCTAGTGTTAACAAGTCTGTTGGTGACATCCCCGGATAAAATAAAGTAAAAATGTCTAGTTCAATTCGCCCCCAAGTTTCAGCTTGCTTGAGAAAATCAACAGCTGGTTTGACATGCTTTTTTACTTCAACACGATTATAGAACTGCTCATTCGTTTCTTTGTCTATGCCGTACTTCAGCATCAAACCAAATTCACGCATAAAACGAGCGCCAATCCCACCACGACCATGTTTTAAATCATTAGTTGCTCGTGTAATCATCGCCTCAAGTTGTTGCATTTCTTTTGGTTCACCGGTTTGCACGCCCATTTCATGTAGTTTTGTATAAATATAATTATCACTACGATCACCACCAAGAAATAAGAATTCATCATGGCTAACACCCATGTCGGCTAATAATTTGTCTAAACGATCAGCCGACATCCGTGTTTGACCGCTTTCAAATTTACCAATCAATGATCGTGAAATATTGGGTTGCTCGAGGTCAACAATTTTCAAGCCCTTATCTTCTCGCAAGCGTTTAAATGTCGCGCCATAATCAATCATAGTTTACCTCACAATTCAAAACGCAGAATGCGTGTATGTTGTTGCCCGTGCTTCACTTGATCTTCAAAAGCTAACCAGTCCTGTGCTGAGAAGCCAAAGAATGTATCAAATGTCAAACCAATTTGTTGGCTTACAGTTGTCAATTGTTCAAAATCTGCTCGACCTTTTGCAATTTGACCTTCAGCAAGCGCTTGTAACGCCTCAGCTAACCGGTATTTCAAATGATTATCAGCATTATTTCGAGCTGTCATTTCTCTGGACATAAGTGTCAGGATTTCAGCTGATAATTGCGTATCAGTGTACACAGTCGCAAAGAAAACTGAATTTAACAAACGAAACATATAATCTTCATATACAGCTTGCTGCTGATACATGGCAATTTTTTGTACCGCCAACTGAACTAATGGTCGTAGCTCTGAGGCGCTGATCATTGAGGCAAATCGGGTCAATATTTTCATCTCAAATTCACCCCATGTATCAACTGACAATAAATAATTTTTTGCTCGGCGACCACCTTGTAACAAACGTTGAGAAACATTTGTCATATTAGCATGTTGTGCTAAGTGTTGCACATCAAGTAATGTTTGAAAGAAATCTAGCGCCAACAACACCGGCAATCGCTGTGTCGTATGCGTTAATTTCTTAGCTAATAATGACACATATTGAGCCACAACTGCGCTGTTACGCGTTAAATCAATTGTTGCCTGTTCGGTTATTTGTGTAAATAAATCATCAAACACTTGCGCAGAAAAATTGTTGGCTAGCGCAAAAAATTCTAAGGGGCTGACATTTAACCGCTGCAATATCCTTGTGAAGTGTTCTAACGATATGTTGGTGTCACCTTTTTCAAAACGAGCCAAAAAGGAGGCAGATACAATATCCCCCGCTGTTTTTGCTAATGTCATCTGTTTGCCAACACGCAATTCATGCAAAACTTCGCCATAATTTGTCATTTGATACCTGCTTATTTTTAAAAGTTGTCATATATGTCACTTATATCGTATTAACAACAAAATCAACTATGCTTACTTTACTAACTGTTGTGTACAGATGATTTAAAGTAGAATATATTCTCTTATTTTTCTTTAATTTATCTTACCGTGTACACTTAATTTATTCAAGTCAAAAGGAGTATTGCTAATGCAGGTTTTCAAAGTCAACAAAGCATTTCGTGTGATGATTATAGCGCAGTTCTTTAATAATATTGGGAGCAGTTTTTTTAACATTGTTTTTTTAATTTATGCCGCTACCCTACCCAATAAAACGCTCGCAGTAACATTAGTGGCATTCGCTGAGTTCTTCCCGTCGCTATTATCAGTTGTGATGGGAAATTTGGCAGACAAAACTAAAAATCATCTGCGCGCTTGGTCATTTGCCCGACTATCGCAAGCCGGTATATTCTTAATTGTAACTGTTATTTTAACATTATGGCATGGTCGGTTTGACAGTTTTATCGTGCTACTAATACTTATTTTTTTCGCTGATACCATTGGTTCATACAGTAATCTATTAATGACCCCCGTATCACGATATATTTTAAGCGATGATCAATTACAAAACGCAATGGGATTGGAGCAAGCAGTCAGTATCACGGTGAGTTTAATTGGCGGTTTTGCCGGCGTGGGATTATTGGGATTACTACATCAAGATTATGCCGCTTTTAGCTTGATCAATACGTTCATGTTCATCCTCGCTTGGTTGATCATGACTGTCAATCGTCACCACTTCAAACAAGCCGAAGCACATATTGAAACAACACAACGTCCAAAATCAACGCAACCCATGTGGCACGACTTAAAAATGACTTTTTCGTATGTTTATCAAGACAAGCTGTTCTTTCAGTTAATGCTATTAGCCACTGCTGTTAATTTTATCGGCACCTCGCTAAATGGCGTATTTAATGTCACACTTTTACACGAAAAAAGCCTGCTCATTGGTAGTTTTGGCACTACCGTCGCGATGTTTGGCGCTATCTTTTCAACTGGGATGTTGTTAGGCTCTCTCCTGCCCATACCTTTTCTGAGTCATCTAACGACTAAGCAATTACTAGCCGTAGCGCTGACTGGCGTACTAGGCTTAGAGCTCGTGCCAATTATTTATCCAAACGGCAGTGTATGGATGATTATTTCCTTTGTCGTTGCTTATTTTAACGCGCAAGTCAATCCAAAATTTGGTGCTATTTTAATGAAACGCATTGATCAAAACAAGCTGGCAAGTGTCAGTGGTTTGCTCAATACATTTGCTTTATCAAGCGCGCCAGTTGGTCAGTTCTTGTTCCTTGGTATTGCAAATTTGATCTCACCAAATATCTCGTGGTTAATCATGGCGATTGTGACATTGATGACTGTTGTATACATCATTTTAACCCGTCAACATGACATTGAGAAGGTTGAAAAAACCGGTGAAACAGCTATACTATAAGTATTATGAAACCAAGAAAACTCAACATTAAAACAATTCCTGCTCAAGATGTTAACCGCGCCTACCGTTTTTGGCGTGATGTATTCGACCTACCACAATCTGGTCACGCAAGTGGTCGCCACTTAATGATTGATGGTGATGATATTATTTTTGTAGCCGGTGAATCAACAGATCGACTAGAAATGTTGATTAGAGACCATCAAGATGAGTTAAAGCAACATCTTCGAAATAATTTTATTCCGATTGTAGGCAAGCCCGAGCCACGTTTCGGCAATAAAATCGCCTTTAAAATCCATGACTCCGAAGGTAATTTAATCACACTTGAGGCAAATCAATAGTTAAAAAAAACGAGATACAAATTCTGTATCTCGTTTTTATTTGATTATAGTGCTGTGAAGTCAAAGACTTTACGTCCAGTAATGTTACCAGCCTTCATCTCATCAATCACATCATTCATATCCTTGAAATCAACTGTTTCGACGATTGGCTTAACTTTACCTTCAGCCCCAAATTGGAAGGCTTCTTTCAAATCGGCACGAGTACCAACAAGCGATCCTCGAACTTCAATGCCGTCTAATACTGTTTTAGCAATATTGAGTGCCATATCACCTTGTGGCAAAGCAACAGCTACTAACTTACCCATTGGGCGCAAAACATTAACAGCTTGTGAGAAAGCTGCATCATTAACAGCAGTTACTTGCGCGTTATGCACACCACCAGTTAGTTCATTAACCTTAGCAACCACATCTTCGGTCTTACGGTTGACCAACACCTCAGCACCGTTAGCCTTAGCAGCAGCCAACTTGTCATCGTTACCATCAATAACGGCTACGTGTGCGCCAAATACATTATGAGCATATTGCACAGCCAAGTTACCTAAACCACCAGCCCCATGAACTGACACCCATTCACCTGGCTTTGTTTCACCAACTTTAAGTGACTTATACATTGTCACACCGGCACAAGTGATTGATGTTGCTTCAACTGGATCCAAACCTTCTGGTACTTTCACTGCATATTTTGAGTTGACAACAACTTGTTGTGACATCGCCCCATCAATCGTGTAACCTGAGTTACGAACTTTACGGCAGAATGTTTCATTACCTGAAACACAGTAGTCACAAACACCACAAGCATCATAGAACCAAGCAATTGATACGCGATCACCAACTTTAAGATAATCACCGGCACCTTCGCCTAACTTTGAAACACGTCCCACACCTTCATGACCGATAACACGACGGAATTGACCATTGCGTTCACCAATTTCGTTTGGATTACCAAAATCACCATTAGCACAGTGCAAATCAGTGTGACAAAGACCAACGTATTCAACATCAACCAAAGCATCACCAAAGCCTAGCGCACGTGGTTGCCAATCATCAATTAAATCAACATACCCATCATTCACTTCACGAACAACTGCTGCTTTCATGTTTAACCTCTTTCATATATGTGAATTTATTTACAAGTAAATTGTAACCATAAAATTCATATTTGTAAATAGTTTTTATGTAAAATTTACATAAAATTCTTTTATAAAGTGACGTGTTTCACTAACAAATGTATAGAGAACCTCTACGGTTTCTAAAAATAAAAGTTGGATTACGAGAATTTTAAAACTAACTTGCCTAAAACGTGTTGACGACTATGGAATTCTTTCAGATTAATCACATTAAATGGCGCCACTTCAGCAATATTGACTTTCACATCACCACTGGCAACCATCTGCAACAATTCCGCCAATTGCTGACCATTTGACTTCATAAAACTATGAGTGACTCTTGGGTCATCATTATCATCAACTATGGACACAAGTCGACCTTCGAGTTGCAACACGTTCAAAGAATCAGTTAGTGTTTTACCACCAATGGTATCAAGCACGACATCTACTTTATCTTTAATAACAGTCGCCAAACTTTCTTTCTTATAGTCAACAACATGTAAATGCGGATTGAACGCCTTTAAGAATACGGCTGATTCCCCACTGGCGGTTGTGTATATTTTATCCGCACCGATTGCCTGAGCAACTTGAATCGCAGTAAATCCAACAGAGCCGGCGCCACCGTGAATCAATACGCTCTCACCAGGTCGTAAATCTAAATCGCTCGTCATCATTTGATAACCCGTTTGACCACCCAAAACAACTGCTGCAGCTGTTTCATAACTCACACCAGCTGGAATTTTAGCTAATTGCTTACTACTGACAGCCACAAATTCAGCGTAACTTTTGAGATGCGGTGATGCAGCAACGCGATCACCAACATGAAAATCACTTACTTCACTACCTACTGCAATAATGTCACCAGCCACAGACGAGCCATTAATCAGTGGTGTTGGTGCACTAGTTCCCATGACACCTGCACGAAACTTTACATCATAGGGATCAATAGCTGTTGCACGTTGCTTAACCAGTACCTGACTGGGCTTAATGTCTGGTGTTTTGGCATCTGTTACCTCTGCAAAAACATCGACGTCGCCATAATCTTTCATCTCTATTGCGTACATTTTTTCACACTTTCTTTTCTTCGAAATGTCTGAGTCGTTGTCACATACATTGTAAGCTAATTAGCCAATAAAATGTTAATTTTGGTTCAAATTTTTATAAAACAATTAGAAAATGACATAAAAAAAACATCACAACATTAGGAAGTCAAAAATCCATGCTGTGATGTTTTTTACTGTTTGGCTCAACTACTGCTTACGGGCTGGAAAAGTAACGTGAGCCATGGGAGGATACCAACCCGTATTTAATTTGTGATTACTTACGTGGATTACCAGAAGTAGTCAATTTATTTGAAGTAACACTCAATTTAGCGTACAAATCGTTGACAGGTGCATTTGTCCATCCCTTAACACGACCATTGACCAATTGTACATCAATGTTAGTGTAAGTAGGAATTGTGTAGGCTTCTTTATCAACAACTAACTTTTGGAAGGCCTTGATATTCTTAATCAAACTTGCATCAGAAGTTGAATTCTGTGTGTCAGTCAAATTCTTAGTCAAAGCTGCTGATGTGACATGACCAAAGTTATAAGCAGCATTCTTGCTCCAAAGTTGGTCAAATGTTGGTACTGTACCTTCACCCCAGCCACCATCAGTGATATCCCAATCATTGTTCTTTGCTGACAAAACAATTGACTGCCAAGTAGCCGCATCAACTAACTTGTCTTGATAAAGCTTAACTTCAATACCGGCTGCTTTCCATGCTGCGATGTAAGCTTTTGCTTCAGACTCAGCTGTTGAACGACCTGAACGAGCCAAGTAAGTCAACGTTAGACGCTTGCCGTCTTTAGCATAGTAACCATCAGAATCTTTCTTATAGCCTGCCTTTTCCAACAAACTATCAGCTTTCTTGATGTCGCCGTTTGCTTTTTCTTGATAACCCTTGACATTCTTATCGTAGAACAACTTCTTAGTTTCTGACTTTGAAACTAATGTGTTAGTTGTTACACGTAGACCGTTTCCATACTTAGCAACAACCGCACCGACGTTTTGTGCATAACCAACTGCCTTACGTACGTTGGCATCTTGCAATGGTGTTGAACGATCTTGAATACTTGTTCCCTTAGAATCTGCGTGTCCTAAGTTAAAGTAAAGTTCCCAATAGCCTGCATCAGCTTGGCCAGTAGCAGCATATCCCTTGGCATTATTATACTTTGACAACACCGGTGTGTTACCATTCTTCCACAATGTAGCTGGTGCTGTTGTCACAATATCAAACTTTTGCTTTGATAAGTCATTTTCAAGCTTTGACTGATCTTGGTTAATGTAATATGTGATTGTCTTCAACTTAGCTGGTTTACCCCAGTAATCACTGTTACGCACATACTTAACTGTGGAATCTGACGACACAGAAGACACTTTAAATGGTCCAAATGACAAAGGCGTTTTTGTAACTTTTTTAGACGTATCAATTGTCTTTGAACTCACATCTTTCAAATCATGATATGGCAAAGCATAATATGGTACACCATCACCCCAGTTAACAGCAGCAGGTAGACTTGTGTAAGATACAGTTAACTTCTTACCATCTTCACCATCATCAAACTTGATACCTGAAATTGACTTTGACTTACCATTTTGGAAGTCAGTTAAACCTTTAATCTTGGTATATGATTCTGTAAAGTTTCCTGAGGCCACTGTGTTAGTAGCCAAAGTTTCAAGTGAAAATTCAACGTCTTTAGCAGTGACAGCTTTACCATCCGACCACTTCAAGTTGTCGCGCAATGTAATCGTGACGGTTTTGGCATCTTTATCAACTTTCAATTTGGCTGGACCGCTACTGATAACTTTCCCGTTCTTATCAGTATAGAACAATGTATTCGATCCAGCAGGCTGCAACTGTTGGGCAGCCGCCGACCATTGTGCGAATTCTGTATACCCAGCAAACGTAATTGGCGAAGCGGCTTGTCCGGGATTAGTAACCGTCAAGTTACCACCCTTAATTGCCGTCTTAGTGTTAGTGTAATCACCCTTAAATGAGCCAACACTAACTGCTTTTGGTGTAGTGTCCTTATTTGATGTTGCTGACAATGCTGCCCAGCCACCTCCCACAACAACGACTAGGCCAACAACGCCAAAGCCAATTTTTGCACCTGTGCTTACCATATATATTCTCCCTTTTGTGTTTCTTCATTGGAATGTTCTTTTTTAAAACACTCATCATGTTAAGCAATATATCACTTATTTATTTTACTGTCAACATCATTTTCTCATTTTTATATTATTATTTTAAGAAACCGATTGTCGCTGGTCACTTGCACGCCGTGCAACTTGACCCAAAATCACAACACCAACCGTCAAAATAATCAACACAATAGTTTCTGGCAACCATAACCACCATTGCGTATAGATCGTTGAAGCTGAGTTCTGGCTTAACACAGTCAACATCATTCCGATTGAGTTAGTGCCTTGTTTTAAACCAAAACCAAGGAATGTCAAACTTGTCTCAATACCAATTGAGGTAGCCAATGTTAGTGCAAAATCCGATATAATCGTTGGTGAAATATTTGGAAAAATACCTGTAAAGAGTATTTTGTACCAAGGGGTTCCCGAAATTTTGGCCGCATCAACATAATCACGATTAACTTCAGATAACGTCAATGTTCGAACCAAACGCACGCTGGCTGGCCAACTGGTTAGTCCCAAAATCAATATTAAATTCCAAATCGACAAGCCTTTGGCCGTCGAAAAAATAATTGCTAAAATCATGATAAGTGGCATAATCAACCAGAAATCAATAATACGCATTGATAACCAATCTATCCAGCCACCAAAATAGCCGATAATCATACCAGCAACAACTGAAATAACTGTAATAATGATTGCAACGCCAAAACCAATAATAATTGAGTTTTTAGCTGAGGCAATCAACGTTAAAATAAAGTCAGCACCAGAATCTGTTGTGCCTAAGATATGACCACCACTCATAGGTGGTAGATTAGCATTCAAAATATCACTCATAGTCCCAATGTTACTTGGCACAAAGAATTGACCAATGACTATAAATAAGAATAGTGCAATTAACAAGACAACTGTCACTAATGCTAAGTTATCTTTTTCGAGTTCACGCCAGAAATTTTTAATAAAGCGTGCACCAAACCGTTGTTTTTTCATTTTAGTTTCCATGGTTCACTCCTTATTTCACTCGAATACGTGGATCAACCCAAGCTGAAATAACATCAGATAGTAAGCCACCCAGCAATGCTAAGAATCCTTGCAATAACATAACTGCTGTGATGACTGTATAATCACGGCTAGTCAGAGCTTGGACGAATAATGCACCAATACCGGGATAACCAAAGATTGTTTCAGCAAACATTGCACCACCCAGCACCCCAGTAATTGAGTAACCAATTCCTGATGCGATCGGCAGAAAGGCATTCCGTAAGATGTGTTTTCTAAAGACATCCTTAATCGTGACACCTTTAGCACGTGCAGTTCTAACATAATCTTGTGCTTGTTGGTCTAATAAGTTTGATCTCAAATATTGAAAAATACTGTTCGTACTGAACAAGGCAATCGTTAATGCAGGTAAAAACGCATATCGTAGATTACTGAAAAAGCTTGTCATAACAGTCTGTGAATCATCTATTCCTGTACCGGAGGCCGGGAAAATTGGAATCAAGTAAACAAACAAAATCATCATCAAAAAATAAAAAACAAAGGATGGTACTGCTGAGGTGATTGTATTCCACACCATCAAAATGCGGTCAATTGTTTTGTTTTCATGTCGTGCTGATAATAAGGCTTCAGAAATTGCAAAAACATAAGTTAAAATCGCCGCGATAATTCCCATTGAAATAGTTGGCCAAAGACGTGAAGCAATAATTCTCGTCACAGTCCAACCTTTGTTAACAGCGTATGATGTGCCTAAATCACCGTGAAAAACACGATCAATCCAGTGAATATATTGTTGATAGAGTGGTTGGTCCAAACCAGCCGCATGTCGCATGCGCGCAATGGTAGCTGGATCGGAGTTAGGATTTAAATTACCATAGAATGGATCACCAGGCATTAACTGCGCCAACATAAAAATCAGTATTGAAACCAAAAATAACTGAGGAATCATAATCAAAACACGCCGTAAAATCGTTCGCCACATAATTAAGCCTCTCCTTTCTTAAGTGCCGCAGAATGAGTCGGCGTAATTTGCTTTAAATCGTACGCACGTGCCCGTAAGCCATCCTGCTCATAATATGCAGCTTGATTTTCAGCAAATTCAGCTTCAACCCGCTTGCGATAAGCGCGGTTAGCATCACGTTTGCTAACATCTAGACTTGGAATTGCGGATAGTAACCGTTTGGTATAAATATGACGCGGATCATAGAAAATATCTGCCGTCGTACCCAATTCTACAAAACGCCCATTATGCATAATCGCAATGTTATCCGTCATGTACTTCACAACACCTAAATCATGCGAAATAAATAAGAAACTAATGCCGAAGTCACGTTGTATTTTTTTCATGAAATTCAAAACTTGCGCTTGAACTGATAAATCTAACGCCGAAACTGGCTCATCTGCCACAATTAATCGTGGATTGGTTGCTAAGGCGCGGGCCACACCAATACGTTGCCGCTGACCACCCGAAAACTGGAACGGATATTGCGTCACAGTTCGTGCTGGCAAACCCACAATTTCTAATAATTCTAATACACGTTTATCAATAGCATCTTGATCAAACGAACGTTTATCTCCCGCTCCCGCGCCAATTGCGTTAGGTACACCAAAGCTCTTCAAAGGTTCAGCGATGATTTCTCCGATAGAACGACGTGGGTTTAGACTAGATTGACTATCTTGAAACACCATTTGGACATCTTTGTTATAATTTAATTTCTTTTTCTGCTTGATTGTTGTAGCTTCCTCGCCATCAAACAAAATTGTCCCGCTAGTGGGGTCTTCTAATCCTACCAATGATTTGCCAATCGTCGTTTTGCCTGAGCCTGACTCACCTACTAACCCGTATGTTTGTCCTGCTTTAATGGAAAATGACACATCATCAACAGCCTTAATGTTATCCGTTACACGATTAAAGAAACCAGAACGTACCGGATAATAGACTTTCAAATTTTCAATTCTAATTAAGTCGCTCATACCTGATTTTCTCCCTCAGTAACGTCATTAAATTCAAAATTTTGCCACGCTGTACCACGAACATAGTGATGATCCCCAACTTGTTGTAGCTCATCTTTTACGTTGGCATTTACTACTGATTCATCTAACCAAGGCACACGCTGCAAAAACAAATCTTTATTGTGATCCATATCTTTTAGAGCTGGCACTGTACCTGGAATAGCATATAGCGTTTCACCTGGTTTAACATCTGAAGGATCAGCTCGCAATAACGAACGTGTGTACGGATGTTTCGGATGATTAAACAATTCCTCAACACCAGCTTTTTCAACAATCTGACCCGCATACATAACCGCGACAGTATCAGCCATTTCAGCCACAACACCTAAATCATGGGTAATGAGTAAAATACCGGCGTTCTTTTTTTGTTGGATTTCCTTAATCAAATCCAAAATTTGTGCTTGAATCGTAACGTCCAAAGCGGTTGTCGGTTCATCAGCAATGATCAAATCTGGCTCGTTAGCCAATGCAATTGCAATCATCACACGCTGACGCATACCACCAGAAAGCGCATGCGGATATTGCTGTGCGACACGTTTAGCGTCGACAATACCAACGTCATCAAGTAATCCTAACACGCGATTTGACACTTGTTGCGTGTGTTTATCATGAACAGTCATGGCTTCCGCAATTTGATCGCCGATTTTCATAAGAGGATTTAAACTTGATAGTGGATCTTGAAAAATCATGCCGACCGAAACACCACGATACTGATCGAATTGTCGTTCGGTTAAACCGATTAATTCATTGCCATTAAGTTTAATGGACCCAGTGACTTTTGTCTGGTCAGGGTTATGAAGTCCCATGACACTCATTGCAAACGTTGATTTTCCTGAACCGGATTCACCCACAAGGGCAAGAACTTCACCATGATTGATTGATAAATTAACTTTATGCAATGCTTTTTGATATTCACCGGCAATCTTAAATTCTACCGAAACATCTTGAGCATCTAACAATTTTTCTGCCATGTTACTCTTCCTTAATTTTAACCTGGGTAATATTATATCATGTATATCTAATCTTTGTACATGGTTTAGAAATCAAATTAACATATTTCTCATATAAACGACATTATAATATAGAAAAATAGCTATTTCATAAATGGTAAAGAAATCACTAAAAATGTGACAAAAAAAAAACACAGGCTCCTAGTAGAGCGCTGTGCCTTTAATCAGGTTTAACTGATAAATTTATTTTTCAGAAATTGAAGCAATACCTGGTAATTCCTTACCTTCAAGGTATTCAAGTGATGCACCACCACCTGTTGAAATATGTGTCAATTTGTCAGCAACACCCAATTGTTGTACTGCGGCAGTTGAGTCACCACCACCAACAATTGTTGTACCACCATTTTCAGTCACCTTAACCAATTCTTCACCAATTGCCAATGTACCCTTGGCGAAGTTAGGCATTTCGAACACACCCATTGGGCCGTTCCAAACAACTGTCTTAGCGTCTGACAAAGTATCTTGCAACAGCTTAACTGACTTAGGACCAATATCAAGTCCCATGTAACCATCAGGAATACCAGCTGTGGCATCAACAACTTCTGTCTTGGCATCATTTGAAAATGCATCAGCAGCAATTGAATCAACTGGCAAAACCAACTTGTCCCCAGCTTCAGCCATCAATTCCTTAGCCAATTCAACCTTATCGGCTTCAAATAATGAGTTACCGATTTTTTCACCCTTAGCAGCGTCAAAAGTATAAGCCATACCACCACCAACAATAACCTTGTCAGCTTTAGACAATAGTGACTTAACTATCTCAATCTTATCAGAAACTTTTGCACCACCAATGATGGCAACAAATGGACGAACTGGGTTAGCCACGGCGTCACCCAAGAACTTAATTTCCTTTTCCATCAAGAAACCAGCGGCTGCTTGTGAAACATTTGAAGCGATACCGACGTTTGAAGCGTGGGCACGATGTGCTGTTCCAAAGGCATCGTTGATGAACAAATCATCACCCAATGATGCCCAATACTTGCCTAACTCTGGATTGTTCTTTGATTCGTTTTTGACTTCAACGCCGTCAACAACATCCTCAAAACGTGTGTTTTCAACCATCAAAACTTCGCCATCTTGCAAAGCATTAATTGCTGATTCTAATTCTGCACCACGTGTAAATGGTACGAACTTAACGTCCTTACCTAATAATTCGCCCAATCGCGCAGCAACTGGTGCCAATGACAATTCTTTTTTATCATCTTCAGACTTAATACGTCCCAAGTGTGAGAACAAAATTGCACGACCGTTGTGTTCCAACACGTACTTGATTGTTGGCAATGCTGCCACAATACGGTTATCGTTTCCGATAACGCCTGCTTTGATAGGCACGTTGAAATCAACGCGCATCAATACTTTCTTACCTGAAAGTTCCAAATCTGAAACAGTCAATTTAGCCATGATAGCCTCCAATTTTTTATTGTTACAAACTCTATTATAAAACAAAACGCTTTAATTGTCTTGCTTGGTGTGTGAAAAAATGCACGATAATAACTACTTATGGCGTTCGGTCCTAATGACATGAACCTTTTGACCCGGTAACCCAGACATTTTCAACGTTATTGCGTCTTGTGGCTTAACCCAGACTGATTCAATCGGATGATGTTTATTCTTTAAAATATCAGACACTTCTTTCAAAACATGCCCATTCTTATCTGTCACATCATTAAATAATGTCAGTTTGGTTTTTTGTGGTGCAAAGTCAATTGAACGTCCAAGCTGTGTCACATTGTACTGATTATCAACATGTTGATTACCAACATTTGCAATATAATCACTCTGTCGCCGGAACTTTTGTCCAAAAGCCACCACTAAGTTGCAGTGCCCATCAGCATAAAAATCTTGAACAACCACCTTATTATTACCAAGATAAAAATCAGATTGCAACAATTCACCATCACTAAAATACTGTTTAGCAAATAGTCGCCCGTCACGTCGATAAATATCTTTATAGTCAATTTTGCCGTCGCCATCATACCATGTCACAGCTTGTACTAGTCGTTTAGATTGACTAAACCATCTCACCTTTGCCAGCTCACGCCCAAAACTCATGATACTTTTAGTACCATCTTGATTGACGACAATTTGACTTTCATTTGGCACAATCAAGTCTGACCACCAAATACCTTTTGTTTCATCAATTGTTGAAAAATATTGTTGCCCATACATGTCAAACACCTTATCAGGTGACAATCCCATCTTTTTGATGAGGTAAACAGCATCTTCATGGGGTGTGGCAACCCATAATTCATCACTACGCCCGAGCTTAACTTGTTCGATTTGCCAAGCAATACCATCCAATTGCGTGATCGATAAAGAATTGATGATTTCAATTTTCATGATAGCCCCTCAACAACACGCGCCCACTGATCCGCTATTTTTTTAATTTGAAAGTTTTCAGCCGTCAATGTAGCGCCCTCCGATAACGAATCATAATCTGTGAAAATAAGTTGCATCGCTGCTGACAAATGAGCAATATTGGCAGCTTCATTTTTGTTATGACGATCAAATTCTGCTAAATGACCATTTTTACCATCTTTAATCAATGATTGTGCGCCGTACAAATTAGCATAGGAGGCAACTGGTAGTGCTGCTCCCAACGCTTCAATATATGTCAGACCGAAACCTTCTGAATAAGACGCGGAAACATAAGCATCATAATTCAGCAGCTCGCGTGTAATCGACTGACAAAATCCCTTTAAAGTGATTTTGTCATTCAAATGGTAGTCGTTAATGAGCTGTTTTAATTTATCTTCTTCATTTCCCGTACCATATATTGACAAAGTGGCAGCAAAGCCCTTTTGATTAAGTTGCGCAATCGACTCAACAATGTGCGCTATCTTTTTTTCTGGGTGCAGTCGTGAAACCGTGACGAATTTTGCGACATTACCAGCCCATTTTTTTGGCGCCGCAATTTGATTAACACCACCGACTGGAATCGCTATTATTTTATGAGAATCGACTGGGAAACCGCTATCACGCAATTGTGACAATATATCTTTTTGTTGTAAGGTTGTCGCCACAATCACTCTGTCAACATCATCTAAATGATCAAACATATATTGATAATAGTTATTCCATACCGGTCGATTATTCTGATAAGACACCAAGTGAGCTGCATGCACAATGTCAACAATTTTCAACTGATAACCTCGATTTTTCAAGGTAATAAGCACTTCCTCATTGTCGGTACCACGATCAATGAAGTAACAATTATGAGTAAATTCACGTTGCAATTCCAGTAAAAAAAACATGAGTAACTCTTCAAACGTCGCAAACAAATAATCATGGTCATGAAATCCCGAAACATGAATGTTAGTCATGATTTTACCAAGCGATTCAGAATGACGATAATGCCAAGTCACACGATGTTGTCCATTTTCTAAAATGACGCGGTCATCCCCAACTAAATAAACATTTTTTTTGCTATCAAACCGTTTACTTTTCAGTATCGTCGCCTGATATTGACCCGTCGTTTGTTGATGCACTACTCTTTGCGTGTCCACAAAATCTACTAAAGTTTGCTGTCGGTACACATTTGTGTGAGCTAATCCGTTTTGCAAATATTCTGAAGGATTATCGCTCAATAAATAGTCATACAAACCAATAACTTCATTTTCCTTTAAGCGCCACTCTTTCATGTGTTCATGCAATTGCGGTAGGTAATCAGTGTAAATCAACTTGAACACCATGTTTTTTTCACGAAAACATTGGGCGCGATAAAATTGCGCGTGTTCAACACCGCTATTACCATGTCCAATTCTTTTGTTCACAAAAAAATTCATCATTGATACCTCTTACTAGGCTATTCTTATCATGATAATTATATACAAAAAAAGGAACTTTCCCAAGTTCCTTTAGCAATTGCCCCTGCTGGATTCGAACCAGCGCATGTCGGTACCAAAAACCGATGCCTTACCGCTTGGCGAAGGGGCAATAGTTAATTTATTTTGCCGTTAACTATTAAATCGGCAATGGGAGCGGTAGGATTCGAACCTACGAACCCGAAGGAACGGAGTTACAGTCCGTCGCGTTTAGCCAGACTTCGCTACACTCCCATATCTCAAACAACTATATTATAATACCAGAAAATGAGAGTGATAGCAAGCAATTTTGACATAAAAGACAAAATAAACGACGATTCGCTATATTGCACCCATTAACTAACCAAAACATATAATTGTTTGAGAACAAATCAGATGACTAATGTGTCATTTAGACCAGTCATCACCAGATTTGAACGCGTTTATCTGGCGCCAACCACATGCCGTCAGTTTCTTTAACATCAAATGTTGTGAAAAAGTCGTCAAAATTTTTTACTTGTACGTTAACACGCGCCTTAGCAGGACCGTGTGGGTCCACTGCCGCTAACAATTGCATGTACTCAGGACGTGCTTTCATACGCCAAATAGCAGCCCAATTGGTAAAGAATGCCTCCGATGAAAAATCCTCATCTCGTTTGGCAGCGGCCAAAGCAGCAGCTAATCCACCCAAATCAGCCACGTTTTCTGACACTGTCAACTTACCATTCACTTTAGCGCCATACGAATCTAAGCCATCAAATTGATCAACAACTTGCTGTGTACGTTCTTTGAAGGCAGCATAATCCGCATCAGTCCACCAATTATTCAAACTACCAAATTCATCAAATGACGCGCCATTGGTATCAAAAGCGTGAGAAATTTCATGAGCAATCACTGCACCAATCCCACCATAATTGGCTGATGAAGATTGATTTAAACTATAAAATGGTGCTTGTAAAATGGCTGCCGGAAAGAAAATTTGATTTTGTTGCGGATCATAGTAAGCGTTGACCAAGTGTGCTGGCATTTGCCATTCATTTTCATCAACTGGTTGATGCCATTGTTGCCAAGTATGGGTAATCTCAATTTGCCTAAATTTAGCTGCAGATTCAAACAATGTCGCACCTTCATCAACTGTCTTTTGTGACAAACGATCTGGCAGTTTATCAGGATAACCAATGTGAGGCACAATCGCGTTAAGTTTGATAATTGCTTTATCCCGTGTCGCCTTAGTCAACCAAGTAACGTTCTGCAAACGATTTTTATAGACATCAATCATCGTCGCTACCTTTGCTTCAACGTCTGCCTTTGCCTCTGGAGAAAATTTCTCATGTGCATAATACATACCAATCGCTTGGCTAAATGGTCCTGCTGCCAAGTAAAAAGCTGCTTTCTCGGTACTTTTAGCTTCAGGCAAGCCTTGTAAAGCTCTTGCGTAAGCGCCACCCAAGACACGCAAATCATCACTCAACAAATCAGTATATTCATTAGCAACGTTTATAAGCAGATAGTCTTTCAATAATGGCCATGCATCCTCAGAATAAAATTGATCTGCAGAAGCCCAAAAACGCTCTGCAGGTACAATGATTTTATCCGGCATCTGTCCAATCAAAGATTTGATAATATCATTTAGTGGCAACTCCGACGCTTGTTGAACAAAATTATCCCATTGATAAGGGTGATACAATTTGGCATATTCGTTTTGTTCCTCTCGGCTCAATGAAACACTTGCAATTCGGGCGTCCAAAGCAATGTAATTGTCAATCATTGTTTCCGCTTGATCACTTGAAAAACCAAACTGAGGCAATAATTTCATTTGCTGTTCACGAAATTTCGCGAGTAATACTTTAGCTTGCTCATTGTCGGGAGTGTAATATGTCGTGTCTGGCAGCAGTAATGGCAGACTACCAGCCCACAAAACATTTAGTTTGGCGTTCTTGAAATCTGGATCAATACCAAAAGGCAATGCGTTTGGCAATCCCCTTTGCTCAAGTTCAGCAATATGAGATGCAAAATCAGCAAACGATTGATAACCTTTATATTGTTCCAGCAAGGGCAATACTGGCGCGACACCAATTTTATCCCGTGTTTGTGTATCGGCCGTCAAACGATGATAAGCAATAAACTGCTGCAATATATCATCATCTGGTACGTTCTCACCGTTTTGCCATTCGTTAGTCGTTGACAACAACCACTTTTCAATCCCTACTGCTAAATCGTTAAAACCCCCAGTTGAGGGCTTATCAGCTGGTATTTCAGCTGTTTTTGCCCACTCACCGTTAATGGCTTCATAAAAATCATCTTGTAATCTTGTCATGCCAATTCTCATTTCTTTATCTTAATTAACTAATAAATATTATACACTTTTCGTTTTTGTTTACAAAAAAAGCCAACCAATAATGGTCGGCTAACAGGTGTTTATTTTTGTTGTTGCTTATATAGTTCTGCTTCTTCAGGCGTAGCCAAAACAAAATGTCCTGGATTAACTTCAATCATGCTACGCTCTTTACCATCAGTTTCAATGGTTGTATCATAATCAATGTGCTGCCTCAAATTTTCAGCTTCAGGATCTGGTACTGGAATAGCAGATAATAGACTCTTTGTATAAGGATGTAATGGATGATTATAAACTGCATCTGAAGTACCAATTTCTAATAACTTACCCCAATGCATCACCCCAATACGGTCTGAAATATATTTCACCATCGACAAATCATGCGCAATAAACAGATATGTTAATGAATGCCTTTTCTGCAATTCTTTCATTAAGTTGACAACTTGTGCTTGAATTGACACATCCAAAGCGGAAATAGGTTCATCTGCAATGATAAACTTTGGATCAACTGCCAACGCACGTGCAATCCCAATTCGTTGCCTCTGACCACCAGAAAATTCATGTGGATATCTCGTGGCGTGATCTTTGTTTAGGCCGACTAAATCCAATAATTCCTGAACTTTAGCATTTCGTTCATTCTTTGACTTGGCCAAATGGTTAATATCGATGCCTTCAGCAATAATATCACGCACCTTCATTCGACCGTTCAAGCTAGCCTGTGGATCTTGAAAGATCATTTGTGCGTCTTTGCGGAAATTAGATAACTGTTTGCCCTTAAGTTTAGTGACGTCTTCACCATCAAAGGTAATCGTACCATCATTTGGTTCATATAACTTTAAGATAGTACGACCAATCGTCGTTTTACCAGAACCAGACTCACCTACTAGGCCAAACACTTCACCTTCATAGATGTCAAAACTGACATGGTCAATAGCCCGTACTTCATTGGCCTTTCCCTTGTTGAAGTACAATTGCAAATCATTCAGCTCAACCAATTTTTTTGCTGTTTCTTCAGTCATGATTAAGCCTCCTGTCCTTGTATTTCTTCCCATCGTGCCCAACGTTTCAAAATCTGTTCGGGTGGGGTCACTTTAGGTGCTCGCTCATCAAGTAGCCAAGTAGCCGCATAATGTGTATCGCTAATTTTAAAGAAAGGTGGCTCTTCTTTACTATCAATGGCAAGTGCATACGAATTTCGCGGTGCAAAAGCATCACCTAGCGGTGGCTCCAACAAATCTGGTGGTGTCCCCGGAATAGCCTGCAATGACCCTTCAGCCGTATCAGTGGTAGGCATTGAATTTAATAGTCCCCATGTATAGGGATGCTGTGGATTAAAGAAAATTTCATCAACTGTACCATACTCAACGATTTTACCAGCGTACATGACAGCTACTCGATCAGCCATACCAGCAACAACACCCAAATCATGTGTGATAAAGATAATTGAAGAGTTTGACTGCTTTTGTAACTGCTTCATCAAATTCAAAATTTGTGCCTGAATCGTAACATCCAAAGCAGTAGTTGGCTCATCAGCTATCAAAATTTCGGGATCCGCAGCCAGCGCAATTGCAATAACAGCACGCTGCCTCATACCACCAGACCATTGATGAGGGTAATCGTTAATATGCTCTTCAGCGTTAGGAATACCAACGCCCTTCATCAACTCCAAAGCGCGAGCCAAAGCATCTTTTTCGCTCAACTCTTGATGTTTAATTAATGGTTCAGCAATTTGCTGCCCAATCTTCATTGTTGGGTCTAAACTAGTCATTGGATCTTGGAAGATCATCGCAATTTCATTACCACGAACATGTTGCCATTCTTCTTCGGACAATTCCAACAAATTTTTGTCTTTGAACAAAAGACGACTATTCTCAGGTATCACAGCATTTTTAGCATTCAGACCCATCAATGTCTTCGTTGTGACTGACTTTCCTGAGCCAGACTCACCAACAATTGCCAACGTTTCGCCTTGATTTAAATCAAATGACACGTCTCTAATGGCTTGCACCGTACCAGCATAGGTATTGAAATTGACGTGCAAATTTTCAACTCTTAATATAGGATTACTCATAAGTACCTGCACCTCTTAATCTTCACTAGCACGTGGGTCAAAGGCATCTCGTAACCCATCACCCAGCAAGATAAACGCCAACGAAATCAACACCAACACACCAGAAGGAATCAAAACCTGGTAAGGGTAGAATTGCAACATACTTTGAGCATCAGAAATCAATGAACCAAGTGAAGCCGTTGGTGGCTTAACACCCAAGTTAATGGCAGACAAGACCGCTTCAAACATGATTGCGCTTGGCACTGTCATCATGATTTGAACAATGATTGTACCAGCCATATTAGGAATCAAATGCTTAATCGCAATCTTAGTTGAACTTTCACCAAGAGATTTGGCAGCCAAGACGTAGTCACGCTCTTTCAAGGAAAGTGTCATGTTACGTACTTGTCGTGCCATACTTAACCAACCCGTAATGGCAATCGCAATAATGATTGATGTGACACCGTTTCCCAGTAACAAACCAAACATAGTCACAACAATCAAATTAGGTACAGAGGAAAGAATTTCAATGATACGCTGCATGACAACGTCAACCCAGCCACCTTTCCAACCGGAGAATACACCGTAAGTGACACCAATCAACAAATCAATAAATGTTGCTGAAATAGCGACTAACAATGAGATACGAAGCCCTACAATAACACGTTTTCCTAATGAACGACCAAGATTGTCAGTTCCCAAAATGAAATTTTCCTTAACGTTATTGTTTTTATAGGGATCAGTAGTATCTGTGGCACCAGGTTCTTTCAATTTACCATTCCACCCTGGAATTGGTAACCCTGAGTTTGGTGGTAAGTTTTTATATTTACCAACGTTATCAGAATCAAAAGCGTTAGCTTTGTTTTGTGTTACGAAAAAATTTGATACTAATGCAAAGCCGAGAATAAACACCAAAAACCAAAGTGAAATCACAGCTAGTTTATTTAATTTTAATCGACGCCAAGCATCTTGCCAAAATGACAAGGCAGGCTTAGAAATATGTTCGTTAGCTTCAGAGTTTTGTGCGCCAACGATGACAAAGTCTTCTGTATTTGCAGCCATCATGAGCCTCCTTATTGCAACCGAACACGTGGATCAACAATTGCCGTCAAAATATCCGTAATCAAGATCATAACCATCAGCATCAATGCATATACGATAGTAGTTCCCATGATAACTGGAAAATCTTTAGTGGGAATTGAGGAAACGAATTGTTGCCCGATACCTGGAATTGAGAAAATATTTTCAATCAATGTGGAACCGGTTAACAAACCAGCCGCCATTGGTCCAATCAATGTCAGGACAGGAATCATAGAGTTACGGTAGGCGTGTTTATTAACAACTTCTTTCTCGCTCAGACCTTTGGCTCGAGCCAATTGTACATAATCAGAACTCAATGATTCAATCATTTCAGATCGAACAAATCGTGTCACAACAGCTGCTGGTGAAACAGCCAGCGCCAATGTTGGCAATACTGATTGTGAAAACGAGTCTCCCCAGCCTGATACTGGGAATAATGGCCACTTGAAACCAAACAAGTACAAGAAGATAATACCTAATATGAAACTAGGCACTGAAATACCAAGTGTTGAAACAACACCCAATAGACCATCAATCTTGTTATTTTTATTACGCGCTGATGCGGCACCCATGAGCAAACCAGCAATAACGCCTACAACCAGGGCTTGTGCGCCAAGTTGTGCAGAAATTGGTAGACGCTGACCAATCAGCATACTAACACTTTGGTTTTGATATTGGAATGATGTTCCAAAATCACCACGAAAGGCGTTTACCAAGTAATGAAGATATTGTTGCCAAAGCGGCAAATCCAATCCATATGCTTTGTTCAATTGGGCAATCATTTGTGGCGTTAGCTTAGGGTTATTGAACGGTGTTCCAGGCATAATTTGCATCAGGAAAAAAGTTGCAGTAATCACTAAGAATAACGTGAAAATCAAAAGCGCCAATCGCTTTAAAATGTATTTCACCATAGTCTTGACTTCCTAATAAATAAGAATTGACATATGTCAATTCTCATTTTTAATTAAATGTAGTTTAATTCTATCATAAATTACTTACTTACGGTAGGCGTATTTGAAATCAATGTTCAATCCAGTAGTGTTAGTGATAATGCCCTTAACACTTGGACGAGCCAATGAATATCCTGCACGGAAGTACAATGGGTTGAAGTTAGCTTCTTTATACAAAGCAGCTTCAGCAGTCTTGTAATCTGAGTCACGTGCTGCATCATTCAAAGCGTCTGTTGTCTCTGCCTTGTTAACAGCTGTAGTATAGGTCGTATTCTTGAATTGACCATCATTGTATGAAGCACCATCCTTAAACAAATCATAGAATGTTGAGCCTTCTGGATAGTCACCACCCCAAAGAGATACAATAGCATCAAAATTTTGATTTTGTGCATCTGACAAACGTTGCTTGAATGGGACAAACTTTTCTTCAACCTTCAAGCCTGGCAAAGCCTTTTGTAGTGAACCTTGCAGGTAATCCAAAGTTGTCTTGGCAGTTGAACTGTCAGCATCAGAAGTGATTGTCAAAGTCATCTTTGTTTCACCAACTTCTTTCAAACCTTCAGCGAACAACTTAGCAGCTGCCTTAGCATCGTACTTGTAGCCAGGTGCTACGTACTTAGCCAAATCTTCACCTGATGCAGTCTTAGCCAAACCTTGTGGTGCTAAGCCAGTAGCTGGTGTTGAAATACCAGATGTTACTTGATCAACCAATTCTTTACGGTTAGTTGCAAGATTCAAAGCCTGACGAATCTTCGTGTTAGCTAAGAACTTGTTCTTACCGGTTTGGTTATATTCGATATAAGCTGTGGTTGCTTCGGGAACCTTCACCTTATCCTTATTGCTCTTGTTGGCAGCATATAGTTCAGGTGTTGAGATTGAAGCGCGGTCTAGCTTGCCTTGCTTATACAATTGAACGGCCGTTTCTGGCTTTTTAACAACAGAGTAGTCGATTTCTTTTGTCTTAACACTCTTGGCATCCCAATAGTTATCATTTTTTACTAACTTAAAGCTGTTGTTAGTACCATTCCATCCTTCAAACTTATAAGGACCAGAATATAGTTGCTTTGCAGAAGTTGTACCATACTTCTTACCTTGCTTTTCAACAAAGCTTTGCTTTTGTGGCATGAAATTAGCAAATGTCAACAAATAGTTAAATTGTGGCATTGGGCGTTCAAGCTTGAACGTAATAACATTGCCCTTTGCTGAGACACCCAAAGTGCTAACTTTAGCTTTACCTGCAGTAATGGCATCAGCATTCTTCACACCTGAGGCAAGGTAAGAATATTGTGAAGCTGTCTTTGGATCAACAATACGTTGCCATGAATAAACGAAGTCTTTTGCTGTCAAAGATGAACCATCAGACCACTTCAAGCCACTTCGCAAAGTTGCCGTATAAGTCAAACCATCTTTTGAAACCTTAACTGACTTAGCCAATTCAGGAACAGCCTTACCCTTGGCGTTCACACGCAACAAGTTGGCGCCTGTGTTACCAATAATTGTGCCAGAGTAAGTATCCGTATTCTTTGAGATATCCAATGTTTGGATTTCTGTTGGAAAAGAAAACTTAAGTGCGCTGGATGATTCATTTGAACCACCCCAGAGGCCTGCGGCGCGGGTTCCGCCACCTACCACAACGACAACGGCTGCGCCGATTGCCCATTTTTTCCATGTATCCATGTTAATATATCCTCCCGATATACTTTTTTGCTAACAATGATATTAGTTTACCATGTGTATTTCTCATTTGCAATTCATTTTGTTATCTTTTAAGATTTTACTGTGATTTAACGTATAATATAACGTTTTTACTAGAATTGCACTGATAACGCGAACCTTATTTGAACCTTTTATCACAATTAGCGTTAATTCTCTCTCATCAATTTAAGCTAACTTACTATCAAACCATCTTGCAATCAATGACAAGCCATAGTTTAGTAAGAAGTAAATTAGGGTAATCACAATCAACACAGGAATGATATACGTTGAATTCTGTGCATAGATAATTTGACCACGATAAGTCATTTCTGACAAAACAATTCCCATTGCCAAACTCGTATCCTTAACCAATGATATTAACTGTGAAATAATTGGTGGAATCATCTTCTTGTAAGCTTGTGGCAATACAATGTAAAACATTGTTTGCAAGTTAGAAAGACCGTTGGCACGTGCACCTTCAAACTGACCTTTATCAATTGATTCAAGTCCGCCACGAACAATTTCAGCCAACATTGAAGACTCAAACGTACTCATAGCAACCACTGTTGCCCAGAATATCGGCAAGTGAATGCCTAATTTTGGTAAGGCAAAATAAACAAAGAAAATAATCAATAGCAAGGGTAAGTTACGGATAATATTATTAATTGTCCCAACGAACTTTGAAAAATACGGTAATCTCTCAAATTGAATAATACCGATCACCGAACCTGCAATGAAACTTAAAATAACTGAAATAACTGAAACACCAACTGTAATGCCTAAACCACCCAACAAATATTGGACGTTCTGTGGTGTAAAGGCGTCAAAAATTCCTAATGTAACCATAATGTCCTCCTTAAGCCGCGTGCTTTAGTTTACGTTCAAGATGCTGCATGTAGTAACTCAATGGTAGGGTAATCACTAGATAGAAAAGCGCAACAATAATGTATGTGCCAAACGTATCAAATGTGTTAGCTGCAACCATATTACCTTGATACATCAAATCAAGACCACCGACAAAAGCCAAAATAGATGAGTTTTTTACTAAATTAATGAATTGATTACCCAGTGATGGCAAGGCTATTTTAAACGCCTGTGGTAAGACAATGTGTTGCATCGCCTGCCAGAAAGATAAACCATTAGCACGAGCACCTTCCATTTGTCCACTGTTCACTGATAAAATACCCGCGCGGACGGTTTCTGCAATAAAGGCTGATGTGTATAGTGATAGGGCAATCGTCCCAGCGGTGAACCCATTCATTGGTATCATTTTCGCAACAACTAAGAAGAAAAAGAAAGTGATAATCAACAAGGGAATATTACGAAAAACCTGAACGTAAATGTTACCAATTTTTTGTACCCATTTTTGGGGTAAAATTTGCAAAATAGCAAAGAAAGTACCCAGAATCATTGAGACAACTAGCGCAATAACACTTGATAATAACGTATAACCGAATCCTTGCAAAAATGTCGAAAAATTATTCTGTAATAAATCCATTATTTCGCCTCCAATTCATGCCAATCGAGACCCGGCACATTGCTGAACCATTTTTTAATCAATTTATTGTATACACCATTTTTCTTCAATGTAGCCAAGGCTTTATTGGTCTCTCGAATCATTGGTCCTTGATCATTATCAAAGGCAATACCATAAGGTCCGTGTGTAAATGTGCCACCAACAATTTGATAATCAGGGTTTTCAGTTGCAAAACCATATAAGATCGCATTGTCGGTTGACATTGCTTGACCTTGTCCGGCCTTTAATGCTTGCATGCCAGTTGCATAGTCTTGAACGGCCAACAATTTCGCTTTAGGTGCGAACTTTTTAGTTTCTTCCGCAGCTGTTGTACCTACGACCACGATAATCGTGTACTTTGAGTCATTCATATCCTTAATTGACTTGATGCCCGAATCTTTTTTAACTAGAATTGATTGTCCGGCATCAAAATACTGTTTTGTAAAGTCAATAATTTTTTCACGTTCTGGCGTGATAGTCATTGTGGAAACAGTACCATCAATATTGGTATTTTTTAAAAGTTGAATTTTTGAGGATGATGAAACGGGTACAAATTCAGCAGACATCGGCACACCAGTTTGCTTGGATAACTGTACCGTCAGCGCTTTGGCAATATCAACATCAAATCCTTTAGAAACACCAGTTTTTGTATCCATCAAACCAAATAATTTTGTATCTGCTTTAACACCCCACACAATTCGACCCAGTTTTTCAACACGTGCCAAAGTGTCTTGATGTTCTTGATTTTTCTTAGCGGTAGCTGTTGCCCACATTAGACCGAGGACAATAACGGCAGCTAAGACGATTGTGGCAATAATGCCGAATTGTCTTTTTTTAGCTTTTTCCATAATAATGTTGCATTAAAAATTTTACCGATTATTGTTGGCATCAATAAAATTTTTAACACTTTTCCTCCCAATCTAAATTTTAGTGATGCTCGACCTGGCTCAAGAATTGTTGCGCTCGTGGTTCACTTGGATTATTAAAGAACGCTTCCGTTGAGCTATCTTCGAGAATTTGACCATCAGCCATAAAGATAACACGGTCAGCAACTGCCTTAGCAAAACTCATTTCGTGCGTCACAACTAGCATGGTCATTGACGAATCTTTAGCAATGTCACGCATAACATCCAAAACATCACCAATCATTTCTGGATCCAACGCTGAGGTAGGTTCATCAAATAAAAGCGCCTTTGGTTGCATGGCCAGTGAGCGAGCAATCGCAACACGTTGCTTTTGACCACCAGAAAGTTCGGAAGGCATATTAGCAGCCTTGTCTGCCAAGCCGACTTTTTCTAACAATGCCATTGCCATTTTTTTGTTTTCAGCTTCGTCTCTTTTTAAAACAAGACGTGGTGCTAACATGATGTTTTCAATTGTTGACTTGTTATCATACAAATTAAAGTGTTGGAACACCATGCCAACATTCTTACGAATACGGTTGATGTCAGTTTTAGGATCATGAAGATCAAAGCCGTTGACAAGTAACTGACCTTCTTGAATTTCTTCCAATCCATTAACGGCACGAATTAAAGTTGATTTTCCTGATCCTGATGGTCCAATCAAAACAACTGTTTCGCCCTCATCAATTTCCAAATTAATGTTCTTAAGTGCATGAAAATTCCCGTAATATTTCTCAACATTCTTAAATTCAATCATTGACATGACCTAATTCTCCTTTTCACTCGTTGTGATTGCCTTAAGCACTCACGATATCAAAAAAACTGGACGAACGTAGAGTTCTAGTCCAGTCTGTTCTAGTTCCATTTTACGCACATTTTGTCAATTTAGTCAAAGTTATGTCAGGTTTTATAACAAATATATTAATTTCAACCTTTATTCAACAATAGCATCATTGGCGCCTTGCAAACGATACAAGTCATAATAACGTCCTCTCTGCGCTAACAACGACTCGTGCGTACCACGTTCAACGACTCGTCCTTCATCCAAAACAAGGATTAAATTAGCATCTTTAATGGTAGATAGTCGATGCGCAATAGCAATAGTTGTCCTATTTTCGCGCATTTTTTTAAGTGACTTTTGAATCAAGGTTTCAGTCTCAGTGTCGACATTTGCCGTTGCTTCATCCAAAATTAAAATTTTAGGGTCTTGCACAATAGTTCGTGCAAAGCTAATTAATTGTTTTTCCCCGGCAGAAAAACCAGAACCGCCTTCTTGAACTTTGGCGCTATATTGATTATCTAATTTTTCAATGAAAGTATTGGCACCTACAAATTCGGCAGCTTCCCTCACACGCGCGTCAGAAATACTGTCATCATACATTCGGATATTAGAAGCTACATCACCAAAAAACATAAACGGTTCTTGCAAAACTAATCCCATTTTTTGACGTAAGTTTTTCATGCTAATATCTCGAATATCCTGCCCGTCAATCAAGATTTCGCCACTTTGAAACTCATAAAAACGCATCAATGTATTTATCGTTGAGCTTTTCCCAGATCCTGTATGTCCCACCAAGGCGATCGTTTCCCCTGGATTAGCTGTAAATGTCAGGTCCTTCAGAATTTGATGCTGACTATCATAACTAAAATTAACGTGCTTAAATTCTATCTTGCCATCGGTAACATCGCCTTGCGCATTAACATTTTGAGCAGGGGAATATGTTTCATCCGCTAAAATACCCAAAATTCTGTAGCCAGACACCAATCCTTCTTGAAATGGACTGAATAAACTCATAATATTTTCTAATGGTCCAAAAATGTTATTTAAATAGGTAGTAAATGCATAAATTACACCAGCGGCTACCACTGTATGCATTGACAATTCACCGAAATACCAAAGGATTAGCACTGTTGCACCACCTAATAACATGTCAATCATAGGCTCGAGTAATAATGCATCTGCCTTAACCATTTTAAATCTAGCATTAAAGTATTCACCGTTAATTCTTGAAAACTCTTTTTTAAAGCGGTCTTCTTGGTAAAACTCTTGAATCACATCAATACCAGTAATACTTTCAGCAATTTTTGCATTCAGTGCCGACAACCTTTCTCGCATGTGCCGAAAAAGGCTCGATGAAAATCGCTGATAAGCAATGATACTAGCAACAATGAAGGGCACAACGACTAACATAAGTAGCGTTGCTTTCACATCAACTGTCCACATACCGATATAGGCACCAATCATACTCATGACAGCAAATGTTAATTCCATAAAAAATCGCCAAAAGTCAGCAAGCGACGCTGTATCATTGTTCACACGCGTCACTAATGATCCCGCAGGTACTTGATCAAAAAATCGCATCCCTAGCGTGTGCAATTTTTTAAAGACACGAACTCGAATATCCTCTAAAGCATATTCACCCGCCACCGAAAAGTAATAGGCATTCAAAGCATCCGTGATTGCCTGTAAAATCCGAATGACAGCCACCAATACAGCAAAACTAATTGTTATCTGTAAAGGGACACTCGTCGTTTGATGCAAATAGTTTGTCATATAATACGAAATCACACGTGGCGCGGCGGCCTGCAATAATGCAAAAGCGGCCCCAATTGACAAAGCCCAAATGAACATCGCTCGAAATGGCTTAGCCATCTTGATTAACGTCCAAATAACATGAAGTTGTTCTTTTACGGGAATACTTTTAGCCCAAACTGATTCATTTTTCTCAGGCATCATTTTCCTCCTTTGCAGACAACTGTTCATCTAATTGTGTCGCTAATTGCTGTTGCGCATACATATGCGCGTACCAACCGTTTAACGCTAACAATTCCGCATGCGTACCGCGTTCCTTGATTTGACCATCGTCAAAAACAATAATTTCATCAGCATTCATGACCGAACTAATACGATGAGCAGCAATAATAGTCGTTTTATCTTGTCGTTCTGCTTTTAACGCACCCAAAATTTGTTTCTCCGTGCGTGCATCAACAGCTGATAAGGCGTCATCTAGTATCAAAATTTCTGGATCAACAATTAAAGCGCGCGCAATAGCCAAGCGTTGCTTTTGCCCACCAGATAAGCTAACACCATGTTCCCCTACCTCTGTTTCATAGCCCGCTGGAAAACCTAAAACATCGTCGTGAAAGGCAGCTTTTTTTGCAGCTGCCTCAACTTCTTCCCTTGTTTTAGTCAAATCTGCAAAGCGAATATTATCCAATACTGTCGTTGAAAACAAAAAGTTTTCTTGTGCCACATAGCCAATTGCTTTCAGATAAGCTTTTAACTTATATTGTTTGATATCAAAACCACCCACAGTGATATTTCCTTGATAATCGTCAAACTGACGCAGCAGCAATTTGATTAGTGTGGTTTTTCCGGCACCGACACGGCCAACTAACCCTAGCGTTTCGCCAGCTTTGATTGTCAAATGAACATCAGATAAAGCAGTTGTTGTCTCGTCATCAGGGTACTTAAATTCATCAATGTTTATGGTAACATCCCCATGAGCTAAAGTTTCACGACCTGATTCATCTTCAATAATAGCCGATTTTTCTGCCAGAATTTCCTGAACTCGCATGTATGATGCGTTGCCACGTTCCAACACATTGAATAATTGTCCCAAACCAAACATTGGCCAGACTAACAAACCTAAATAAGTAGAAAAAGAAACCAGTTGACCAATCGTGATTGTCTGATTTGTGACCAAAGAACCACCATACGTCACCATAACCACATAACTAATTGTCATCACAAGCGTTGCCATGGGCCCAAACATTGAATCAATTCTAGCCACCTTTTTATTGATTGCAATTGTGTTTTGGACTTCACTTGTAAAAGATGCGACGTCTTGTTGTTCTTGTCCTAAAGTTTTAATCGCTTTGATTCCAGCAATTGATTCTTGTGATTTATTAGAAAGCCGTGAAAAAGCTTCTTGCGAGGCAGTAAAGGCACGTCTAATCTTTGGTGACAAATAGCGGACACCCCAAGCCAGCAAGGGCAGTGGCAAAACACCAATCAGTGTCAAGCGCCAATCGACAACAAAGGCCATTGAAATGACTGTGAATATAATAATAACGATCGAATCAACTAGCATTAACACACCACCAGAAGCAACTCTTTGAATTGCCGAAAGATCATTAGTTGCATGTGCCATCAAATCACCAGTACGACGACGTTGGTAAAACGTCGTATCCATTTGCATATAATGATCAAATAATTGTTGCCTTAATGTGCGCTCTAACAAAGCTGACCCTTGAAATATATGCGTGATCCATGCATAACGAAAGCCATACATTAAAATCGAAAACAGTAGAATGCCACCACCATAAATCAATAAATTTTGACTGGTGACTTCTCGCGCTACTAAAATATCGGTAAACCGCCCAATAAGCGCTGGCGATACCATTTGTGAAATTTCCGTCAGCAACAAAAAAGACAACCCTAAGATGTAGAGCCGCTTATTGGCCTTAAAAAACCACATTAACTTACTAAAAATACTCATTTTCTCTCCAAACTAAGCAAAATTAAAGTTATCTAATAACATATCATACTTTTATAACAGTTGTATATATTTTTATCTAAAAACTATTATAACTACTGCCATTGCTACAAAGAATAAAAGACTACCCCAAACAATCTGTGCTTTCTTTTTAATATTCATCACACCAGAAAACTCGCGCAAAAAAGCAATAATTCGATATGGGAAAGGGCTCTTACCACCACGCCCACTAGCAGTTACCTTTTGTTGTTGCGCTAATGTTGCACCCCGCAAAATGTGATAATCACTACTATAAAAGGTAAATGGCGTGTGTAACATTTCTGATGAATTTCTGATGTTTTCAAACGTATTGCGTGATTGATCTTCTAACCTTGTCTTTTCAATCGGGACATGAAGCTCTTTCACAGCATAATCTCGCATGGCTTGAGCCTCTGATATCAGCTCATCTTCCCCCTGACCACCTGAAAAAACAATCATCGGATAGGGCGTCATTTGTTTAGCATCTTTAACAGCTGCTTTAATACGTTGACTAACAATGCGACCAACAAAATAGCCATCAACCAATCCACCGCCCAATACCACCAATGGACCTACTTCGGGACGCTTGACAACCAATCCGTAAATCAAACTCGTAATGAAAAAACGTAAAAATTGCCATAACACAAATAAAGCCAACCATGAAATGACACCGCGTAATTGCCAGATATCTGATGGCAGCCATTGTGGTAAATAAATAGAGACATTGAGCACAACATAAAAAATAATCATGCCCGACAAAATGATGTTAGTCACTGTATGCCCTGACTGATGCCACTTCTTATAGCTATAAAACAGCAAAACTAATAAAAGACTCAATCCCAAAAAATCACCAATCATGCCAACTATCAATGCAACATGATAAACGACATTATTATCAGGCCGAAAAAATGTATACATGAAATACCCAAAAACGGCAAGCATAAAAAGCACGTATGCGCCAACTTGTAAAGACGCCACATTCGTCCTAATTTGGTAATTCAGCAATATAGCTAAGCTGAAAAATACGATGATTATAATGATTTCATTGATTATCATGCCTCAATTGTAACACGCCACCCACACCGATATTGCATGATCTTAATCTTTAAAAAATGAATGATAATAAAAAAGCGCTTACTGGCACTTTTTTATTTTGTCACTGGAAACTTCTCGGACGCACCTTCCGGCACCTTAACTAAGTTGAGTGCTACAAGACGCTCTGCAATTTGAACCGTATTCCATGCCGCACCTTTTAGTAGATTGTCTGACACAACCCACATGTGGAAACTATCATCATTTTCCAAATCAGGACGTACACGACCAACAAATGTCTCGCGTTTACCAGCTGCATTAACTGGTTGTGGATATAATTGTTCTGCTGGATTATCTTCTAGCACAACGCCAGCAGCTGAACGCAAAGCTGCTTGAATGCTAGCGGTTGTCGCTCCGGCGCCGTCATTAGTTTCAAAATAAACCGTTTCCCCATGTCCAATAGGTACAGGGACGCGTACAGCTGTACCCGTTACTTTGACAGCTTTAGAATTTTTGTCACCAAACATGATTTTCTTAGTTTCATGGATCATTTTCCATTCTTCATGTGTATAGCCATCATCTTCAAAAACGTCGATTTGTGGTAATAAGTTATATGCCAATGGATAATGATGTTGTGCCCCTTTGACAGGTAAAATGTTAGCGTGTACTGGTTCACCAGCATTATAAGCAGTTGTTTCGGCCACCAATTCATTCCAAGCAGACTGACCAGCACCTGACGCAGCTTGATATGTTGATACTATGACCCGCTTCAACCCAAATTGTTGTTTAATAGGTGCTAATGCGACCACCATTTGAATGGTCGAGCAATTAGGATTTGCGATAATGCCATTATGCGATGATAATGCGCTTTCATTAACTTCAGGAACAACGAGGGGCACCTCATCGTTCATGCGCCAATAACTCGAGTTGTCAACAACCACTGCCCCGCGTTTAACTGCTTCTGGCGCATATTGGGCTGAAACTGAGCCACCACCACTTGCCAAAACCAAATCAACACCATCAAAGCTGTCTGGCGCGGTCGCTTCAACGGTAATTTTTTCACCTTTAAATTCTAATTGTTTACCTGCTGATCGTGGTGAAGCCAATAATTTCAACGAATTTACTGGTATTGTAGACTGTCCCAGTTGTTCAATAAGTCTCGTCCCCACAGCACCCGTGGCACCTAAAATAGCGACATTATATGATTTTGTCATGATTTTCTCCTAATCTACTAAAATACGATGTATCCGTTCATGGAAACCTGTGGTAATTTCCCATGGTGCTAATTTGGCATATTGCGCGACATCTTCTACCGTGTTTTCTAAATCACCGTCCACGCCGATAAATGTTACTGTTGTGCCAAGTGGATATTCATGTGGCAACCGAATCATCAATTGATCCATGGCGATTTGTCCTACAATTGGTACATATTGTCCGTCAACAATCACATTAAAACCAGTTAATGAACGCAACCAACCATCTCCATAACCAATAGGAACTGTCCCAATCCACTCGTCTTCGGAAGTAGTATAAATATGAGAGTAACTAATGCCTTCTCCAGCTGGTAATTTTTTAACAAAATTCATCTGACTACGTAATGATAATACGGGCATCAAATCATGTCCATCAGCTAACTCACCACGAGATGGTTCAATACCATAAATCACAGTGCCAACTCGAACAACTTCATGTGGTACTTCATTTGGATGATATAATGCTGCACCAGAATTCGCTACATGATAATACTCAGGTTTTGGTAAACCGTCAGTCAAAGCATGCCAACGTTTGAGCTGCTTCTCAAAATAGCGAGTGTCAGATGAATCGGATTCAGCAAAATGGGTGCACAAACCGACATATTCGAATTTATCTGCATGTGCCTGTACAAAAGCAATTGCTTCGGCCACCTCAGAACGTTCTCGAAAACCAATGCGCCCCATTCCCGTATCTAGTCCCAAAGTTACTGGCAAACGCTGTTCACCACTCAAGTGTTGTGCTGCTGTTTTCAGCCAATCTATCGAGACAACTGTCGCCATAATATGTTGCACAGCCATTAATTCGGCGTACTCTGCTGGTGAAATGCCTAGAATCAAAATAGGAACTGTCAAACGTTGGTGTCGTAGCGCTAGCGCTTCATCAATGATAGCAACAGCAAGGCCGTACACACCACCGGCCACTGCAGCTTCAGCCATTGTATGCAAACCGTGACCATAACCATTTGATTTTACAGCTAGAAAAACTTTATCAGCACCAGAAGTAGCTTTAACCACTTCAATGTTATTTTTAACTGCCGCCAAAGAAATTGTCATTTCAGTTGGTCTTGTAATTGCTTCTACCATTAGTTCCTTTAAGTGCGTCCATTAAATCAATGTCGCACACTCGCCTTTCTATATAGAAAAAATCCACAGCACACAAACTAGTAGCCATGGATTCCAATTATATTGCAATCAACCACATAGCACCCCGCTTGCGCGACAGTTCGCCAGTTATTGACTAACGACCCAGCTAACTAACCTTACAGTACTAGTGCTTCGGCTATTTCCCCTTTGACTTGCTTCCTCGTATCTGTAAATACTCCACAAGCTACTGATGTCAATAGCAACCTCTATGATTTTTAAATTGTTATTATTGTATTCTAATTTTTCTTATTTGTCAAATGACCAATTTAAGTTCCGTTTAATATTTTTGAATTATGATATACTTAGTTTAGTGCGATATTAAGGATCATTTTATGCGTAAAATACTGATTATCTTTCTAGCCAGTTCTTTCATAGTAACGACAGCAAGCGCAAGTACCATTCAAAATCCAACCATTAGTTGGAAAAAAGTCATCAAGAAAACTGACAGTGACGCAACTGTTATTGCCAGTATTCGTGATTTATCCACCGGTAAAACTTATACCTATCGCAATAGTAAAACAAAAAAAATCATGATGGCGTCAACCATTAAGGTTTCCATTTTGGAAGCACTTATGATCCAAAAACAAAATGCTGGCGAAACCTTAACTGCTGATGAAAAAGAAAATGCAACACAAATGATTACTAATTCTGACAATGATGCTGCTACGGCATTATGGACAGAAATTGGTGGTGATGATGGTCTAAATAATTTTTGGCACAGCATTGATGTTAAAATCACACAGGCCACTTATTTCGGTGAAACAATGGCCACTGCTAGCCAACAAAATAAAATACTTGATCAACTATATAACAAAAATTCATTATTAAATACAACCTCAAAATCTTATATTTTATCCTTGATGAGTAATATTTCAGATACACAAGACTGGGGTGTTAGTACCGGCGCTAAAGATGTCGCTTTAAAAAATGGTTGGATGACAGATTACAACGCCGATAACGGCACTTGGATTGTCAACTCTAGCGGTATTATTGATGACAAATACATTTTAACAATTTATACAACAGGCAATAGTGATTACCAAACCGGAGTGACATTAGTCAATAAATTAAGCAAGGCTGCAAACAAACAGCAAAATAAAAAAGCAACAACCCCTACCAGTATTTGGGACAGGATAAAAGCGTTACTAGTTTGATTAGCAACTCAATTCCTCGTATAATAGATTTAACAACTATGAAGAAATGATGGAAATTATGACACAACTTGTAACTGCAAACGAAATGCAACAAATTGATCAATACACGATTGATGTCATTGGCATGCCACAAGATGTTTTAATTGAACGTGCTGCCATTGCTGTAGTTGATGTCATTGGTGCTGGCCACTTTGATCTCAATCATGTTCTGGTATTGGCTGGGTTAGGCAATAATGGCGCTGACGGCGTTGCCATTGCGCGATTACTCTATGCACAGGGCATTAACGTTTCGCTACAATTTGTGGGCAACGTTAATCGGGCCAAAGATAGTGTCAAACGACAGCTGTCTATTATTGAGGCCTACGGTGTTGTTCGCTCTGAAAAAAGTGACTTCAACGAAGCAACGTTGATTATTGATGCTATTTTTGGTGTCGGCCTTAATAATGATTTACCAGAAGGTCTGCAAAAAATGATTAAGGCAGCCAATCATATTGAAAAACCGGTTATTGCTGTCGACGTTCCCACAGGGGTCGATGCAACTACCGGCGAGGTCAGAGGAGCAGCATTAAAAGCCCATACAACAGTTACCTTTGGTTTTAAAAAAGTCGGCCTAACAAAACGCGTAGGTGGCTACCTGTCTGGTGATACTATCGTGAAAGATGTTGGTATGCTTGTACCTGATGATTTTGAATTTAGTCTGCCAACAATGCAGGCCACAGTAACCGAGAACGCAACGATTTAAATATTACAAAAAAGCTACCTATTAGGTGGCTTTTTTTGTTATCATTTGCTATTTATGATAGGGAGACCCTTGTTGAATCATAAAAGCACGGTATACTTGTTCAACCAAAACTAAACGCATTAACTGATGTGGCAAGGTTAACAGCCCAAAACTAATCTTAAAATTAGCGCGATGCTTCACTTCCGGTGACAACCCCAATGAACCACCAATTATAAACGTTACATCTGAGTAACCATCCACCGTAATTTGATTCATTTTTTCAGCAAAAACCTCTGAAGGTAACTGCTTACCTTCAATGGCTAAAACGATAACATAATCACGTGCACCAATTTTTTCCTGAATACGTTGCCCCTCTTTAGCCATAATCTGCGTATTCTCTGCTTCACTAGCCTTTTCTGGTGTTCTTTCATCAGGCACCTCGATCAAATGAACTTTAGCAAACCGAGATAACCGTTTGGTATATTCTGCAATGCCATCTTTTAAATATTGCTCTTTTAATTTGCCTACTGTGATAATTTTAATATTCACTGTCTATTACTGATTTAACCTTTCTTAATTATTTTTAGATTATTGTAATTACGATTTTGATCAAGTTATCCACACGAACAAATTTTATTTGTTTTTTCTAAAACGCCTATATATAAAGCTTTGTTCTGTTCGCTTGTAATAATTATCCACAGTTTTTAACTTTTTTTGCTAATAAGTGGATAACTTTATAAACGTATTTTGTATTAAATTAACTGAATTTCTGTCTTTAAAGCACCACTTTTCCACAGTTATTCACAACGTTATCCACAGATGTGGATAAGCACATTTGTTCGCTAAACATTACTTCATTATTCATCTCAAATGTTCGTTAATTTAAAAATTAAGACTTCTTATCAAGGATAAAAAAAATAAATCGACATTTACACGAACATTACAATATCTACTCATTATTTGTGTGGATAAGTCTGTTTTTGATTACCTAATCACCAATAATTTACTCTTTTTTAAAGAACAGGCTTTCTTATCCACTATTATACTGGATTTTTCCACATTTTTCAGGAGTTTTCCCCCAAGTTATTAACATTTACACACAGTTTTCAACATTTTCTGAAAACACACGTTGTCGTCTCGCTGTCAACTAAAGGTAAAGAAAAAGCTAACGATAACCGTTAGCTTGCTAATTTTTGAGTTAATTTAACTTTAACTGTTTTCTTATTACTGTGGTGGTAGTATGTCAGTGAAACCGTATCACCTAATTTATGTTTATACAGCTCTTCACGTAAGTCAGCTTGTGTCGTCACTTTCTTGCCATCAATACCCACAATTACATCATACTTCTTCAACCCAGCAGTATCAGCCGGTCCTTTTTTCGTCAAACTCATAACAACCACACCACCAGTGACACTATCAGGAATTTTGAGTGTAGACTTTTGATCGTCAGCAGTCACTTCTGACAAATTAACTAAACCAATGCCAATGGCTGGCCGCGTAATCTTCCCATCCTTAACCAACTTATTGACAACGTCTACCACTTGATCTGAAGGAATAGCAAATCCCATTCCCTCAACACTAGTCCCTGATGACGAAGTAGATAACTTCATTGAATTAATGCCAATAACTTGACCAGCAAAATTAATCAAAGGACCGCCAGAATTACCCGGATTAATCGCGGCATCTGTTTGAATAACAGTTGAACCACCATAATTTTGACCATTTTCAGAAGTTGCTTCGACTAATCGTTTTTTAGCTGAAATTATACCTTGCGTGACCGAAGAGGCATACTCTGATCCTAGAGGAGAACCAATCGCTAACACATTTTCTCCAACCGCTATTTTACTAGAATCACCAAACTCAGCAGTTGTCGTCACATTATCACTCTCAATCTTTAGAACCGCTAAGTCAGTCATAGCATCTTTACCAACTAGGGTAGCAGTCACTTTTTTGCCATTGTGGAGCATCACTTGAATTTTAGCTGCACCATCAATAACATGATTATTCGTTACAATAAACGCTGATTGATCTGCCTTTTTGTAAATGACACCAGAACCTTCAGATGATTCTTCATAATTTTGTCCCGATTTACTAAAATTCAATACAGACACAACCGCATTTGAAACTTTATTATAGGCCGTTGTCGCTGTTGCATTTTTAGAAATTGACGACGTTTTAGTTGCTGTGGTGTGCACCGTTGTCTGTGTACTACTTTGTTCAATACCCTCTTGTGCGTATAAAATAACGCCTCCGCCAACTAAACCTGCAATGACGCCAGTTAACACTGTTTTTGTTAATGTTGATTGTGCCATATATTACACCTCTTCATGTCGTTATGTTTTACTTTATCAAGTTGAAATTAACCTAAAATTAAATTACTCGGACAAATTATCACCAGTAAAGGCGTTGATTTTCAACGCATCTCTCTCTCCGTCACTGTGAGTCACCACAAACAACCAAACTGGTGTATAAATATCATACCCATTCACCTTCAAAGTGGAGTCATAGGATAACATTCCTTTTGATAATTTATCACCAGAGTTTAGTTCATTAAATCGATACAAACTGACAATTGCGTCTTCTTCACTCAACGTAACACGCTCATCCCTCAATTCAGTAATATGAGATATCTTAGTTTGTGTAAACCCAGTAGCTTTGCCATCTTTTTGATAATTCACAACAAACAAACCTTGCTGCGAAATCACAGGTCGTTTATCAATCTCTTGCGAGTAAATAGCCTGTTTAGTCCCCTGTTCATAAGATAGATTTTTATTGTATTGATATCCCGCACTATATGCTAAGGCAACAGGATCAATCTGATTACCAATATATTTGCTAGTCTCACTTTTACTACCATTTGTATTAATATTTTGTGGTACTTTAAAGACGACAGACAGTTGTTGATTTTTGACCTTGGCTTCGTAATTGGACATTTTACTTGATAAAGAGATCAGTTTGCTGGATTGTTTACCAGCTAAATAATTAGCATAAGGTATCTTAGTACTAAACTTCGATAACTGGATATTTTGATGCTTTATTTCAGAAATAATGGTCGTGTTCGCATCTGTCACTTGAGTGCTATCTGGACGGTTACTTCGCCACCACACAAACAGAAAGGAATCCAAAGAAATAAACAAGATAATCATCAAAATTTTTAGTCTTTTAAATTGCATGGTATTTCAATGGCTGCTGGTATAGAATTTATAAACCAGTAACCTGCCTCCCCTGTCTAAAAATGTTGGTACTCTCGATCAGAAGTTTACCGTTTCGTACGAGCATTCAAAAAATCGTCTACACTTTGCCATCCGCTGGCCGTTTCAATCATCCAAGTTGGACTCATATTAACTGCGGCATGACTATCTTTATTGACAAGCCACTCATAGCCCGGAGTCACAAAATAATAATCACTTTCTTTGACACCTGCCCTTTTCAAACGGTTAAGAATATCTGCTGTTTTTGGTAGTGTAACTTCTTTTTGATTGTTCGGCACCGGCACACCTAATTCATTCAACGAATAAGTACTAATCAGATTCCCGTGATTGTCTAATGTCATGTGGATTGCACCACTTTCAGATTGATAATAAACTGGCATACCTTCAACAAAAGTACGATAAGTGACATTTTTACCATCATTGCGACTTTCATAAAAACGTGTATCCGTTAAGTTGAGTTGCAACAAATTAATTTGAGAAAACCCGATGTTTAATCTAGCAGCATACGTTTTATCTAATTTACCGTCAGCCTTGTTGTCTTTAAAGGTCACTGTATCAACATCAGGATCGTAAGTAACCTGTTGATCAGTAAACTTATTAGTGTAAATGACTTTATTACCACTGGTTGTTGTTTTTAACTGATTGGTTGTCCCTAATAGTGTTGAAACGTAAGTCGTGGGGTCACGGTGATTAACTAAATAAGAATAAATAGGCAGCTTAATCTCTTTTGGAAAATTTAATCGTACGCGATTATTCAATTCTTTAAAGTTGACTGTTAGTGCCTTGGGCAATTTTTCTGCTAATTCCCACATTTTTGCCGTATTAATTTTACTCAAACTCACGGTTACCATCGTTTTAGTTTGGGTATTTATAAAATAGGCTAGATTAGATTTGTCTAGTGACAGCACAAAATAATCAAAGTTAAAATTTTTAATCGTCGCAATATGCTGATTATATCGCGCGTTAAAGTAATCAATAGGAACCACATCCGGATAGCGATAAACGGCTGACTGCTTTTTACTAATGGCGGAAATAATCGTTGCGTTTGAAACTTTTTTCTTATGAGGATTTTTAATTTCAGCAGACGTCAAATAACCACGCATTGTTTTGATTTGCTGGTTATCAGCGTGCATCACCATATTCTGAGTGCCATCTTTATCATTAATAATATAGTTTGTTGGTCTAAATGCTGTCACAGACTGTTGATCCTGCTGATTAGAAGAACTCACATTTTGTTGTTGTCCAATAGACATAAAAACACATGCTGTCAACACGATCGAAATTAAAATAGTTATTGTCAGTATAACATTCAACGTAATTCCTTGAACAGATCGATTATTCCGCATCCCAATCGTCCTCCGGCACTTCATCCACATAGGCTAGAGAAATATAGAACGTCGAGCCTTTGTTTTCAACAGAATCAACCCAAATTCGACCATTGAATTTTTCAACAACTTCCTTAGAAATTGCCAGTCCTAAGCCAGTTCCTCCTTGAGCACGCGAACGTGATTTATCAACTCGGAAGAACCTGTTGAAAATGTTATCCAAATCCTTGCGCGGAATACCCAATCCTTGATCTGAAATACTCAAAATAGCACGTGTTTTAGTCTTGATTAAACGTGCTGTGATTGTGCCACCATCTGGCGAGTATTTCACAGCATTATTCATGATATTGTCTAGTACTTGCGTAAACTTATCTGGATCCACTTCAACCCAAACATCTTCTTTCGTAAATTCACGTAAGATATTGTATCGCTTTGACGGTGATTCATCATTTTTAGCATCGTTTTCCAAGATCATATCAAAACGATTCAGCACAAAATTAAACAAGCTATTTAAATTGATGACTTCTAATTTAACATCCATTGTGCCCTGATCAAGTCTTGATAATTCAAGCAGATCATTAATCATACGAATCATGCGTTGCGTTTCATCTTGCACAACACCCAAAAAGTTCTGTGCCATGTCGGGATCATTAATTGCCCCTTCAGCAAGGGCGTCAACATACGAACGAACAGAGGTTAACGGTGTTCGTAACTCGTGAGACACGTTAGAGACAAACATTCGCCGTTCAGAATCGATACGTTGTTGTTCAGTAATGTTATGTAAAACCACCACTAGTCCAGAAATAAAGCCAGATTGGCGCTTAATCAATGATACATAGGCTTGCACCAATAAATCTTTACTATCGTCAGATAAATCAACCCGAAAATCATCTAGATTTTCAAGCATTTCACGCAATGTGCGCTTATTTTTCAGATGTAGTAAATCAATAACATTTTTTCCTAAAGCTTCTTCACGGTCAACACCAACAAAATCAGCGGCAGCTTGGTTAATAATTGTCACTTCGCCTCGTCGATTAGCTGCTAAAACACCATCAGCCATATGTGTCAAAACCGAATCCAGACGGTTTCGTTCCGCGTTCACCGTTTCCGTCGATTCTTCAATACGCATTGAAAGTTCATTCACTGACATCGCTAATTGACTCAATTCATCAGAACCATAAATGTGGTTGACCATTGAATAGTCACCGTCAGCGATTTTGGTTGTCTGTTCATTAATTTGCTCAATTGGTCGTGTCAGCGTTCGCGCCAAAAAGAGAGCTAACGCAATACTAGCAATCAGCGCAACTAACCCGGCAATAATAAACAACTTCATAACGTTGTTAATGTTTTTATAGACTGGTGAAAGACTCGCTTTCACCACAATCACGCCGGGTATATCCTTGAGCCGACCATTAGTCGCACCAAGTGGTGTCGTCATCAACTCTTTACGATCACCACCTTCATTAATGGTACGCGTTTGCAAATAGGATTGATCACCAGCCAATGCTTTTTGAGCGTTAATATCAGTCGTTTTTTGTCCAATCGTTTGTTGTCCAGAGACAGAAATTGTGCCCCGGATAGTTCCAGTTTTGTCAATAACTTGCGCTTCTTGTATGTTTGTATTGTTTAGTCCTGACAAAACATCCTGAATTTGATGGTTACCAGTATCTGTATCTTTGTCGCGAAGCGCTGTTGTGATTTGATCCGTCAAATATTTTGGGAGGGTAATTTGCTGCTGAAAAGTCGCCAAATTTTGCTGTTCCATTTGCCGTACGAAAAACGCACCCAGTAATTCGAGTGCGATAATCATTAGCAACACGAATACGAGTGCAATACGAAAGCGAATAGATTGAAAAAATTTAGTCATTGCCGTCATGTCAGTTATGCTCAGCTGAGAGCTGCGATCTCCCTAATTATGTATGCGGTCTAGCCGCTTATTCTTACTCTTCTGATGGGCGCAAATAATAGCCAACACCACGTCGAGTAGCTAGCCAATTAGGATGGCTCGGATTATCTTCGATTTTTTCACGCAAGCGACGCACGGTAACATCAACTGTGCGAACATCCCCAAAATAGTCATAGCCCCACACTTGTTGTAGCAAATGTTCACGTGTCATAACTTGGCCAATATGTTGTGCCAAATAGTAAAGCAATTCAAATTCACGGTGAGTCAACTCAATATCAGCACCGTTTTTAGAGACCATATAGGCTTGCGGATGAATAGTCAAATCTCCCAAGTGAATGTCTTCTGTACTATTAAATGACTCTTCTGTACTTTGAGCAACTGATTTACGACTGCGTAAATTAGCTTTCACACGTGCTACAAGTTCACGGTTAGAAAAAGGTTTAGTCACATAATCGTCAGCGCCCATTTCAAGTCCTAGGACTTTGTCAATTTCACTATCTTTAGCCGTTACCATGATAACTGGAATGTCTGATTTTGATCGAATTTGGCGCAATACCTCGATGCCATCGACTTCTGGTAACATTTGATCAAGCAAAACAAGGTCAGGATTTTCATCGTTGTACATGTCCAACGCTTCACGTCCGTCAGCTGCTGTCACAACATCGTAGCCTTCTTTTGTTAAATTAAATTTGATAATATCTGAAATCGGCTTTTCATCGTCTACAACTAAAACTTTACTCATGCAGAACTCCTATCATAATAAGTGTATTCTAAGTACATTATAACATTTTCAACAGCTAAATGTGTTTATCGTTGATATGTCCTACATTATAAACAAGCTTGTCATTACTGTAAAGCAATCATGATAACCGTAAATACCCACATTTGGTTCAAACAGTAACACTATTATTGCAAATTCACGCTGATAAAAAAACCAATCACATCAAATGATTGGTAAACTTGAGACAAAACTTAATGGCTTCTGCGATGGAAACGTGTTTTGAAAAGAGAACTGATTGCTTCATTGTTACTAATACGACGAATCGCTTCGCCGATTAATTCACCAACGGAAACAATTTCTAGTTTTTCAAACTTCTTTTCTTCCGGTAAATTAATTGAGTCTGTCAAAATAACCTTTGTGAATACTGAATTTTGTAGGCGTTCCACTGCTGGACCTGAAAATACCGCATGTGATGCCACAACATACACTTCTTTAGCACCATGCGCCATAATTAGCTGTGCACCCTGTGTAATGGTTCCTGCGGTATCAATCATGTCATCAATCATGATTGCCGTTTTTCCTGCGACATCACCAACAATGCTGCCAATTTCAGCAACATTTGGCTTTGGGCGGCGTTTATCAATTACTGCCACCGGTGATTCTAATCCCAGCATGTTGTTAAGGTTACGCGCACGCGTCATACCGCCATGATCTGGTGACACAACCACCGCATTTTGCTTGTTGGCTATTCCTGATTCAATCAAATAATCAGCTAATAGCGGTGCCCCTTGTAAATGATCCATTGGAATATCAAAAAATCCTTGAATTTGGGCAGCATGTAAGTCAAGTGCCAGCACACGCGTTGCGCCAGCACGTTCCAGCATATTAGCGACAAGCTTGGCAGTAATTGGTTCGCGAGAGCGTGCTTTACGGTCTTGCCGAGCATAACCATAGTAAGGTAATACAACATTAATTTGATTAGCACTGGCTCGACGCAAAGCATCGATCATAATCAACAACTCCATCAAATTATCATTGACAGGCGCAGAAGTGGACTGAATCACGAATACATTATCACCACGAATACTTTCTTCAATGTTAATTTGTACCTCACCATCAGCAAAGCGTTTAACAGAAATTTCACTCAGCGGCACGCCTACTGAATCGGCGATTTTTTGAGCAAGTGGCTCATTTGAACTCAACGAAAAAAGTTTCAATTTAGGTTCCGGCATGTCTAACTCCAAATTTTTATAGGTAAAATATCACTACTACACCCATTCTATCAAAAAAAACGTCTTAAATACATAGCTAACCGAATTTTAAAATCAATTGATTACCCCACAATAAAACGACCACAGGTGAAACTGTAATCGTTCATTCAAATGATTATATTTATGCTTCTAAAGCTTTTGATAGGGCTTTCAAGACGTCATCATAGTCTGGCTCTTCAGATATTTCTGGTACGATTTGTGCATAAATCACAGTCCCTGTTGCATCCAAAATATAAACAGAACGTGTATCAAAGCCAGTGTCCGGTACATATAATTTTGTTGCATAGCCAAATGATTCTTGTTCATCCGACAACATTCTCAAATTATGCACGCCTTCCGCAGCACACCAATCGCGTTGTTCTGCAACTGTGTTTGTTGATACAGTGATGAAATTAACACCATCGAATTGATCAACAGTTTGATTAAAATGGCGTGTTTGCAATGAACATGTATCAGTATTTAGGTCTGGTACAACAGAAATGAGTGTGACTTTACCTAGTAAATCAGCCGTTTTAACCTTTTCACCTGATTGGTCTAACAACTTGAAGTGTGGCATTGCCTCACCAACTTTTGTTGGTTCCCCTTCTAATTCAACTTCTTTTCCACTTAATGTAACTTTCATCTTCTGCCTCCTTGGCTTATATTACTCATAAATTTAGGCAATACTATTTTAAAACATACTTTTCCAGCGCTCTGGCAACACCAGATTCATTATTGGACACTGTCTCAACATCAGCAACATCTTTAATCTTTTTAATGGCGTTACCCATCGCAACGCCCAGACCAGCAACTTCAATCATTGAAAAATCATTTTCTTGATCGCCGATTGCCATTGTATCTTTAATATCAATATTAAGAGACTGTGCAAGTGCGGCTAAGGCATTCCCTTTTGAAGCTTTCTGATTGATAAATTCCAAATTATTTGCCGTTGATCGAATAACGGAAACCGCTTCAGTAATCGCTGTTGGAATTAATGCCTGAACACGGTCTAATGCCTCAGCCTCATCGTTAGCAATGCCTTTAATGATTTCAACTTCTGCCAAATCCTTAACATCATCAACGACGTGCAATGGTAATTTGACTAAAGCATTTTCAAAACTTGCCCAACGGTGAACCAAATGGTTGGTCGTATAAGCAGCATTTTGACTTTCTGCCTGAATATAGGTAGTTTGTCCGCGCATGAAATCATTAATTTGCTGATATTCTGATAAACGCAGTGCCGCCTGAAAGAGAATACGAGAACCATCAGCAGTTTGCATTAAACCACCATTGTGTGTAATTACAAATTGCTCACTGCCAGCAATCTCTAGTTGATCTAAAATATCTTGCACACCAGGCAAGGGACGTCCCGTTGTAATCACGATTTTAACGCCTTGTGCCATGGCTGCTTGGATAGCTGACTTCACGTCAGGGGTAATTTGTCGATCATCGTTTAATAGCGTGCCATCAATATCAATGGACACAATTTTTATTTCTGACATGTCTGAGCTCCAATTTTATTGTAACTACATTATAGCAAAAAGTAATCGCTTTCAAAACATTGATTGTTATTTTTATCAATTAAACGGTTCTTTTCTCACGCAACATCACAACAGATAAATACGTAAACCAAATGCTAATGCCAGTAGCAATCAGTAAAATCATTGCGGCGCCAATATTGCCGATAAACGCAGAAACACTGACGATAGCAGATGAAATAATAAAACCGACTGGTCGCATTGCGGCACTAAAACCACTATAAGTGCCAATTTTTTTCTGGTTCATCATTTCCGCACGCAACGATTGCTGCGCCGGTGTCACAATCATTTCCCCTAGTGTCAGAAAAATCGCCACCAAAAATAGTGGCCAAAAGTCATTCAACAGAAATGATAGTGCAAAACCTGCGCCTTGCATCGTAGTCCCTACGGCAGTCGCTTTCATGTTCGACCACTTCTGAAAGAGTTTGGTCATGGTTCCCATCAATAACACAATCATTAATGTGTTGGTCACAGTAATTACGGAAAGCATTCGTTGACCAAAAATTGTTACCCCAAATAACGTTGTATTGTGGAAACTCTGTCCTAAGTGCGCCGCTAAATAATAATCTGGTGACGAAAAAATGACCGTCGCTCCAATAGCAGCAATCATAAACTTAAGATAACGTTTATCAGCAAAAACTTCTCGATAACTTTTAACTACTGACCAGACTGATTGACCATGAACGGTTCGCTTTGAAGCAGGAAATGTTTCAGTAATCCATAAGACAACAATGACCAAACTCAATAACGCCCCTAATGCTGTGCCCAGAAGCAACTCGAATCGGGCTGTTTTGAAAAACCAGCCACCCAAAGCCGCTCCAATCATGACCGCCAAATTAATGACCCAATAAATCATGGCATAGATGAATTTACGATTTTGTAATGTTGATACATCAATCATCATTGCTTCTTCAGCTGGTGAGGCAAAGCTAATACCCAAAGTTGCCATTAAAAAACCAAAAAACGTTAAATATGGATTAATATATAATGGTGAATTCATGGCAGCCGCTAGAATATAGCCGACCGTCATAACCGCAATGCCACCAATCATGACTCTTTTTCTGCCCCAAGTATCAGCCAAATGACCACCATATAGACCAGCTATAAAGCCTGCCACTTGGACTGCTACTAATAATATCCCAGTTACAAACGGACCGAAATAATCTACATAATATATTGTCATATTTGGGCCCACTGAAGAACCAATTGCAATTGTGATAAACATCATCACGATTCGCAATTGAATATTGCGATCTAACTTAAAAAAATCAGACATAGTTCCTCCCTCGAGCCTGTGAGTTATCACCAGACAATTTATAATTAAAATAATAAAAACAAATTATATCATATTAAGGGCTATGCGCTGTGCTTTTATTAGAATATCGTCATCTAAATAATCAGGGTCACTGCTTATCCTTTGTGCGGCAGGAATTGATAGCCAAGTCACTTGCTCAACTTCAGAAGTCTGAATCTTCAAGCTGTCCAATGGCTGATTAATGCGGGTAACATACAAGTCATCGAACCAATCTTTTTCCCAACTAGTTCGGATTCTTTCAAAGTGAGTTGCTTGTGCGCCTAATTCTTCGACAACCTCTCGTTGAATACCTTCTAATGATGTTTCTCCTTGCAAAACTGACCCACCGGTCGCCAAAACCCAGCCACCTGGTAATGCCATTTTTTTAAACGATCGCTGCTGAACCAGTAACTCTCCGTCTTGATTAAAAACAAGCGCATTAGCAACCATATGGTATTCTCCTTGCGCTAGCGGTTCCCCTCGTCGATGTGTTCGCCCAGTTAATTGTCGTTGGCGGGTATACACGTCCCACAACTCACCCAATTTATCGGCACGTTGATCACTCATTGATAATTATCTCCGTTAATTGTTTTGCGTCACTAATCAGATAATTAGGTTGAGATTTTTCTAAAATCGCCTGGCCATGTGATCCCCACGTAACTGCAATTGTATCAATTCCAGCCGCATTACCAGCGTCAATATCAAAAGTTGCATCACCTATCATCACAGCTTGCGTGTAATCAATATTGTGCTCCCTCATAGCTTGTAATAAACCACCCGGTAGTGGCTTAAATGCAACGACACGATCCGAACCATAAATGTCGCTAAAATATTGGTTAATGTCTAGAATCGCTAGATTACGTTGCGCTACGGCAGACTTTTTACTGGTCATAATAAACAACTCAACACCAGCAGTTTGGAGTTGTGCTAATGCCGCTGCAATTCCTGGAAATGCTGTTATAGTGTCTTCAGATTCGCCATTTTGATAGGCAGCACGAAAATACGTATATAATATCTGCAATTCTGACGAATTTAAATCTTTTACACCTAATTTTGAAAATGATGTTTCGATTGGAACGCCTTGATAATGAACAATATCTTGCGCGTCGGGTACAGGTAAATTAGCTTGTTTAAAGGCCTGTTGTGTTGCCAATACAGATAATTTTTCGGTATTTGCTAAAGTACCGTCAAAGTCAAAGAATGCTGCTTTTTTCATTTGATAACCTCTTCTATTTCATTGAAAAACTGACCCACCTCACTGACACTGTGGGCATGAGAACTATAAATCACTTCAATCCCCATATCAAAAGCTGAAGCAGCTACTTCCAGCGCTGGATAAGTATCTCCATAACCCACATCATTGAAGCCAGCAGCATTAATTTCCAGCTGGTAGCCACGCGTCATCATCATTTGGAATATATCACCTATCTGCTTGTAAATATTGTCATCAAAATCAGGCAGATTCAATGTCTTTTGGAAACGCTTAATAATCCCAAAATCACCAATTCGAATGGGTTTGTTTACACCAAGGATTGCTTCAATACTTTGAGCCATTAATGCAAAATAGCGTTGATAGAACTCTTGAGGTGTTGTTAGCGTTGTTGCAAAATACTTTTTAATGATATCAATATCATCAATACGCCGTAATGTACCCATATCATCTGGTATAAAATGCACTGACAAAATTACCTCATCAACCCAATCTATTTGCGAACGCAAGAACTGACGCATCTGGTTTTCATAAGCCGAAAAATAATTGATCTCAAAAGCACGTTTAATAACGATTTGGTTCTGATACTGATCAACTACTCGATCCACTTCTAATTTGTAAGTTGACAAATCATCTGACGTGAGACCTGGATGTGATTGGATCACATTTGCTTCATCTGGTAAAGGCGCCATTTCAGCGATGGTATATTCTTTAAATCCGAGTGAAATTGCACGTTCGATTAAATCGTCTAAGTTATCTTTGCTTTCATAATCTAAATTAGGAACGTGTGTCAGTCCGTCTTTTTTTAACATGATTTTTCACCTTAATTTTACTCAATACAACCATTCTACATATTTACAAACAAAAAAGCGAACCAGAATTAACTGATTCGCTTAGTCTTTCACTCATGGCGAAGTCGCACTTTGTCTTACTTAAGTGCTGACCACTTCCAGTCAGTGAATTCTGCAATATCGCGTCCTTCATTACGAGTGACTTCAAAGTGCTTTGCCAATGTGTCATCCATCTTAGCGATGAATGTGTCGGCTGCTGCTTGATCAATCTTACCATTTGCTGACAAGATTTCTGCCGCTTCCTTAGCTTGGTGGAAACGATCCAAGTGTGAGTAAACACGCATGTCGTAAGTCGTTGTGATGTCACCATCTTCACGATAACCATGAACGTATACATCACCTTCAAACTTACGTTCGAAGAAGAATGATTCAATCAAATCTTCATACGCGTGGAAGCCAAAGATAACTGGTGTTTCTGGTTGGAAGAACTTGTTAAATTCTTCGTCTGACAACTCACGTTCGTCGTTCATGTTAGGTTCTGACTTCTTCTGCAAACGTAGCAATTCAACAACGTTCACATAGCGGAACTTAACTTCTGGGAACGCTTGGTTGATCAACCACAAAGCGGCCAAAGTTTCGATTGTTGGTTCTGTACCAGCAGATGCAAATGTAATATCAACATCACCTGATGGTGCAGTAGAAGCCCAATCAATAATCTTCAAACCTTCGTTAGCCAATACATCAGCTTCGTCAGCAGTAAACCATTGTTGACGTGGTTGCTTTGAAGCAATCAACAAGTTAACCTTATGACGTTCTGAGAAGGCACGTGCTTGAACAGCCAACAATGTGTTACCATCGGCTGGCAAGTATTCACGAATGAAGTTTGACTTCTTTTCAGCCAAGTGAGTCAATAGACCTGGATCTTGGTGAGTGTAACCATTGTGATCTTGTTGGAACGCAGTTGACGTTGCAATCAAGTTCAATGATGGGTAATCATTACGCCATGCTTGTTCTGAAGCGTGACGCAACCACTTGAAGTGTTGTGTAATCATTGTGTCGACAACACGTAAGAATGACTCGTATGAAGCAAAGATACCAACACGGCCAGTCAATGTGTAGCCTTCCAACCAACCTTCTGCTTGGTGTTCTGACAATTGCGCATCTAAGATACGTCCTTCAGGACCTTCGTATTGATCATTTGGTTCTTTAACTTCTTCCATCCATTGACGGTTAGTTGTGTTAAAGAGGCTCCACAAACGGTTTGACATTGTTTCGTCAGGACCAAAGACACGGAATGATGTTGGGTTCAACTTCATAACTTCTTCCAAATAGTTTGAAAGTGTTGTCATGTCCATGTTTTGTGTTTGCTTTGGCAATTCTGTACCACGATTATCGTCTGTGATATCGTTGGTAAATTGACGCCAATCAGGCAAAGTCAAGTCTTGCGCCTTTTCGCCACGACGACGACCGCCGTTGGCAATTGGGTTAGCTGACATGCGCTTGTCACCCTTAGGTGCAATTGCTTTCAATTCATCTTTCAATGAACCGTCTGCGTTGAACAATTCTTCTGGCTTGTATGAGTTCATCCATTCTTCGAATTGTGTCAAAGTTTCAAGCTTGTTTTGTGCCAAAGGCAATGGCACTTGGTGAGCACGGAATGAGTTTTCGATTGGATCACCATTCTCATCATGTGTTGGACCACCCCAACCCTTTGGCAAACGAGCAATGATAACTGGCCATGCAGGAATTGTACCGTCTTGGTACTTGCCATTTTCACGCGCATCCTTTTGAATAGCTTGGATATCTTCAATTGCTTGATCCAAGACCTTTGCTGCTAATTCGTGATAAGCAGTGTAGTCATGAATATCATCGTTTTCGATGAAGCGTGGTGAATAACCCAAACCTTCAAAGAACTTTGTGATTTCTTCATCAGACATACGTGAGAAAATTGTTGGGTTAGAGATCTTAAAGCCGTTCAAATCCAAAATAGGCAGTACAGCACCATCGTTCTTGGCGTTCAAGAACTTTGTTGAGTGCCATGATGTCATTGATGGACCAGTTTCGGCTTCACCATCACCAACAACTGCAAAAGCAATTTGGTCTGGGTTGTCCAAAACAGCACCAAAGGCGTGTGATAATGAATAACCTAATTCACCACCTTCATGCAATGAACCTGGTGTTTGAGCTGTCATGTGCGATCCGATTCCACCTGGGAATGAGAAGCGCTTGAACAAACGGCTCATACCTGCCAAATCTTGTGTGATTTCTGGGTAATCTTCTGTATATTCGCCATCCAAATAAGCGTTTGTGACCATAACTTGACCACCGTGACCTGGGCCACCGATATAGAACATGTTCAAATCATACTTGTTGATCAAGCGGTTTGCATGGGCATACAAGAATGTTTGACCTGAAATAGTTCCCCAGTGACCGATTGGCTTTACTTTAACGTCTTCGGCTTGGATTGGTGTGTTTGTTACTGAGAACAATGGGTTGCTCTTCAAGAAGATCATCCCTGCTGACAAGTAGTTGGTTGCACGCCACCACTTATCAACGAGTTCTAAGTACTCTTTTGAATCGAAATCTGCCATGAGATTAAGTACTCCTTATTTTTTGAGAGAATCGTAAACCACGAATCTACTTCCGCTATTTACTCTTACAGTATAACTGATTTTAGTAGTGAGTTCAAGAAGAAAGATTAGATTGGTTCAGGTCTATTGTTATTTTGGTTGGCGCACATACATTTTTGGTACGGTCCAATTCATTGAAATGCCATAAAAAAATGCTAATCGCAGTATTTCATTCTGAGTCAAGGCTGACAAAGGCATTATAACGAAGATATTTATAGTGCAAGCGCATTGTTGAAAATTCTAATGGCGTGCCGTCATCCATGAAAAAAATGCCTTCCATAATACCAACCGGTTCTTTTTCAGTGAGTTTTAACAGTTTTTGATCTTCATTATTGGATGGTTCAGCCATAATTGTCATAAAGGACTTTGTGACCGAGCGATGTTTATTTTTTTCAATATATTCATACACTGAACCTGAAACAATATCACGATTTAAACCAGGTAAAACACTAATTGGCACATAGCCACGTTCAATCATAAATGGCACACCTTCTAAGCGACGCAATCGTTTTATTTCATAAACAAAATCACCCTCATTTAAGAAAAGCGCTTGCTGTTGTTCTGGTGTTGCCGGAATGACTTTGAAATCTATTAATTCGATTGCCGGTGCTTTGCCGTCGACACGAAAAGAATCAGAGACACCAAGATTTGATCCTTCATGCTGAAAAATAGCGTGGTTCTTCAAATATAATGGATTGACAAAAGTACCACTGCCACGTTTTTTGAAAATGACCCCTTGTTGAACAAGCACATTGAGTGCTCTTTTGATTGACGAACGGGAAACATTGTACTGTTCAGCTAGTGATCGCTCATCTGGTAATTTCAAATTAGCAAATTCGCCTTGATAAATTTTTTGTTTTAAGTCCGCTTGCACGGTAACATAGATAGGTTCTGACATAATGTTAATAAGTATATCACATATTGGTCTGACCAGTCATTTTATTGGTTGTTCCAATTGTGGTAAAATATGAGCATGAGTAAAAAGAAAATGAAAAAAACATTGCCTGAACAAGTAATGGACAAGCATAACATTCCATACGAAGCACTGTCTCTCAACATTCTTGACAAATCTGAAGCCGAACGTGATGCTATTTTAGAAACGTTTCACGTGAAACATGATGATATCTACAAGACGTTAGCCGCAGAAGGTGACAAAACCGGTCCAATTGTTGCTGTTCTCCCTATTACATCACATTTATCGTTAAAAAAATTAGCTGTCGCTTCCGGTAATAAAAAAGTTAGCATGTTGCCACTAAAAGTATTGCAAAAAACAACCGGCTACATTCACGGCGCCAATAATCCTGTCGGCATTTGGCAAAACAAGCACTTTCCAATTTTCTTCGAACAAACTGCTCAAAAAGCATCGTACATTTTGGTAAGTGGTGGTGAGTTAGGTCGCTCTGACAAAATTAATCCCGTAGATGTTGCATCGCTGGTTGGTGCCTCATTCGTAGATTTACTAGAAAATGACTGATTGGCTAAATACGGTGGGTGAGCACCTACTTTTTCTCTTTATCCTGCCAATTATTGTTGTTTATTTAGTAGGTATTCTCTCATCTTACTTAACGGATCAACTCAATCGGTGGCTAGGTTATACCCTCACAGCTATTTTAAGTTTTTTTGGCGTCGTCATACACGAATTAAGCCACTTGACTGTCGCCTTGATTTTTCGACATCACATTGTCAGCTTTTGTCTCTGGCAAATCAGTGATGATGGCATATTAGGCTATGTTAATCGCGAATATAATCCAAAAAGCTACTATCAACGACTGGGTAATTTTTTTATTAGTTTAGCACCAATTCTCGGAATATGCCTAACTATTTGGTTCTTGTTATCCTTTGGCTGGGTTACTGGTTGGCACATTAGAAATATCATTATTGTCTTCATTTTAGTCAGCCTGTTGTTAAGATTCCATCTTTCTCAGGCTGATTGGCAAAATTTTTGGCGAGGAACACCTTTCTATTTGGCTCTCATCCTTATCATTTCGACCGTTAAATATATATTTTTCCAATAAAAAAAGCGCAGATGCGCTTTTTTTACCAACCAGAACTCATGTCTGGAACGCCAGCATTCATATCATCACGATACAATGGTGCCATGGCATTAAATTTGAAAGTTGGCTTATTAAACATCAATGTTGCAGTCCCTCGTGCACCAGCACGATTCTTTTCAAAAATTACTTCAATTGGCACGGCTTCTTGTTCTTCACGTGGATCCCCTTCGCCATCTTCACCGTCATCGCGAGAATAATCATCACGATACAGAAAAGCAACAATATCAGCATCTTGTTCGATAGAACCTGAATCACGCAAGTCAGAAAGAATTGGACGTTTATCTGTACGTTGTTCCACGCCACGGCTCAACTGGGCAAGTGCTATGATGGGTGTGCTTAATTCTTTTGCTAATTTTTTAATCGATCTTGATACTTCAGAAACTGCTTGTTGGCGGCTCTCGGTATTATTTGACTCAATCAAGCCTAAATAATCAATGACAACAAGTCCGATTGGGTGTGGATTTAGCACACGATCTTCCGGTGACATTTCATTCAACAAATCCCGTTCAAGTTGATGTAATTTTGCACTAATTTGATTGATTTTAATACCTGCGGTATCGTCCATGTAGATTTGCATTTGTGCCAAAGATTGCATCGCCAATGTGAGTGCTTGCCAATCTTCTTGCGTCATTTGTCCTGTTGTCAAATGGTTAGAATCAATAGATCCTTCACCAGCTAATAACCGACCAACAATATCTGTCGCACTCATTTCCATTTCAAAAATAACGACAGGTACTTGTTCATTTTTTGCCACATTACGCGCAATATTAAGTACAAACGCTGTTTTACCAACTGCTGGACGAGCACCAAAAACAATCATTTGATCATTGCGAAAACCGTGTGTTATTTTATCCATTTCTGGAAATCCTGTGGATAAACCAACAACATCACTGTCATTTTTCACAGCCTCATCTAGATTAGCCTGATATTCGCGAATAACATCTTTAATTTTTCGAAAATCCTCACTACCTCTATTTTCGGCAATGGTATCAATACTACGCGATAATTGATCTAGTAGCTCTTCACTTGGTTCTGCTGCATCATAGGCTAACGACATGCTACGTGTTAACGTATCAATCATTTTGCGTAAAATTGCTTTTTCTCGAACGATATTAGCATAATGTTTTAAGTTGGCTGCAGAAGCCGTCGATTCAGATATTTCTGCCAAATAGGGCATGCCACCAACATTATCAAGTTGCTGCATGCTGTTCAATTTGTCCTGCAATGTCAACATATCAATAGGACGGTTATCCTCAACCAAGGATTGCATTGCCTTAAAAATGGTTTGGTTGGCTTGTCGATAGAAATCGTCCGGTGCCAAAATTGCACTTGCCTCAATCATGGCGTTCTCTGATTTGACATCAAAAAAGATGGCGCCAAGCACTGCTCGTTCAGCGTCAATATCTTGTGGCACCTGCCGATATTCATTTGATACCGGATTATCCATCTTAACCCTCGCTTACATGCACACGCAAGTTGGCTGTCACTTGACGATGAAGCTTAACAGGGACATTCGTATAGCCCAAAGCATGAATTGGTTGGTTTAGTACCATCTTACGTTTGTCAATTTTAATTTGATATTGCTTTTCCAGTCCGGCAGCAATTTGTTTGGTTGATATTGCACCAAATAAACGACCATCTGCACCGGACTTACCAGTCAATTCAACGACTGTCTTCTCGTCCTCGAAGAACTGAGCTAACTTTTGTGCTTCTGCTAATTCTTCCGCAGAGGCTTTTTCTTCTGCCTTTTGGCGGCCCTTAACTGCACCTAAATTCTTGCCCGTTGCCGGCTCAGCTTTTTTATTTTTTATCAAGAAATTATTGGCATAACCATCAGGAACTTCCTTGACTTCACCTTTTTTACCGCGACCTTTAACATCTTCTAAAAATACAACTTTCATTTTAAAACCTCATTCTTCTTTTTGTTCAGTCAATACGTCTAACAATTGTTGTTTCACTTCATCAGTCGTGACGTCAGCAATTTGTGTGGCAGCATTAGATAAATGACCACCACCACCGAGGGCCTCCATCACACGTTGAACATTACGCTCACCAGTTGAACGCGCGGAAATTCCAACACGACCATCTTGACGCTTAGTAATCACAAACGAAGCATCAACGCCGCTAATTTGCAACAGTTCGTCGGCTGCTTGGGCCGTAATCAGCCCCGAATAATTATTCTGGTTCTCACCGGTCACAATCGCATTACCATCCTGAATTTCTGCTAAGTTAATCAAGTGGGTTCGTGCTTTGAAATCCGTAAACTTTTCTTTCATAAACGATTGAATTAGATTACTATCTGCACCATTGGCGCGCAAATAACTCGCTGCATCAAAAGTACGTGAACCAGTACGTAAAGTAAAGTTTTTTGTGTCAATTTGGATACCACCAAGCATTGCTGTGGCTTCAATTTTTGTAATTGGCGCATTTGACTGATCTTGGTACTGCAACAATTCAACCACTAACTCCGAAGTTGATGATGCGTACGGTTCAATATAAGACATTAACGGCTTATCTTTTAGCCCTTGTTCAGCCAGACGGTGATGGTCAATGACAACAACACGGTTTCCTAGTCGCGCCAATAATTGAGGTGCACCTGATATATTGGTGTTAGCATGATCAACTAAAACAAGCAAGGTATTATCACGTACTAATTTAAGCGCGCGTGTTTCATCAATAATTGAATCATTAATATTTGAACCGGGAGCCACAAAGTCAGCAGGACTTTTTCTAAGCTCAGCCAGTAATAATTTGATGTCACTGTATACTTGCTTTTCGTCTATCACAATGAATGCTGGTTTATTTTTAGTTTGGGCCAGTCGCCATACGCCTAATCCAGCACCGACTGAATCAAGATCTGGCATCGCATGACCCGCAATCATAATGTTATCAGCCTGTTCAATTAACTCAGATATGGTCTGCGAAACCATGCGCGCACGAACACGAGTCCGCTTTTCCATAGGGTTGGTAGCACCACCATAAAAACGTGCTGCCGAATCCTCAGCCTTAACGACGACTTGATCGCCACCACGCCCCAGCGCCAAGTCAAGATTAGTTTGCGCTAGTTTTGCCAGCTGATTAATATCTGGCGTGCCATAGGCAATACCAATTGATAAAGTGACCGGTAAGTTTTGTTGGGCCGTTGCTTCACGAATTGCCTTCAAAACACTGAACTTGTCAGCTTCCGCCTCTTCCAAGGCAGATTGATAACCAAACATCACGTAATGCACTGTGTTTAGGCGCCGAATATAGATTTGATGATCTGCTGCCCAATCTGATAATGAGCGCGTGACAAATGTGCGTAACGTTGAGGTCTCTGATTCACTCATTCCCTCCGTTACTTCCTCATAATTATCCACCGAGACCAAACCGCTGAACAATTGATGATCCTCATATTGCTTAGCAATGGCAGCATATTCACTGATATCCATCAAATAAATAACCCGCAAATTTTGTTGGACAAACAATGAAAACTGTCGCTCTTGCCAAGTAATCGTGTTCGTTTCAGACGAATCAGCGTAACTGTTAATTTCCTGCGCAAGTGTACTATCAAGTTCAGATAATTCCAAACCTAGCACATCTCTTTTGTCCAAATAAGACTGCATGTAGGGGTTAATCCAGTCAATTTTTTGATCTTGGTTCAGCAATATGATACCGATTGGCATACGAATCAAAGCTTCTTGTTCGCTGCGGGCAATACGATAGCCTAAGCCTGATAAGTATTCTTGCGCGTTTTCGCTAACCTCTTTGAACGCTTGCCCACTGAAGACAAGTCCAATCACAACTACCACCAACCAAATTAAACCAAATATCCAGTTAATGATCACAGCAAAAACAACACTCATCACACTCGCCACTAATAGCAGCAAGGCAACCGTGCCTAATTTTGTATTCTGGAAAAAAATAGGTAAATTTTTAAAATTAAAAAATCGTTTCACGCGTTACTCCTCGTAACTTTCATATCTACTATTTTACCACAGGGTGGCCTGTGGTTAAAATGAGATAATCTCGTCAAAAATACAACAAAAAAAGCCCAAGAATCACTTCTTGGGCTTTAAGCTGAATTAGTCTTCCGTAACGAAAGGCAACAAAGCCATGATACGAGCACGCTTGATAGCAGTTGTTACCTTGCGTTGGTTCTTGGCAGAAGTACCAGTTACACGACGTGGCAAAATCTTACCACGTTCTGAAATGAAACGCTCCAACAATTCAGTGTTCTTGTAGTCGACGTATTCGATGTGATTAGCAGCGATAAAATCAACCTTACGACGACGACGTGGACCGCCTTGTGGACGACGTGAACGTTGTGGACGTTCAGAGTTTTGTGGACGTGAGTTTTGTTCTGACATAATAAAGCTCCTTTCTTAGTGTTTAATTTAATTTAAAATGGTAAATCATCATCTGATATATCAATTTCAGTGTTGCCACTAGCCGCAAATGGGTTAGGTACATCTTTTTCAGCGGCTGCTGACTTGTTAGCTGAACCTTGGTTCGCACTAGCAAAAGGATCAACACCACTAAATGAATTATCATTACCGCCAAATGAATGGTCATTTGAGCCATTATTATAGCCACCCGCATTGCTATTTGAAGAGCCGTTTTGTGCACGACGCTTTTCACTTTCAGCACGGGATTCTAGTAATGAGAAATTATCCGCAACAACTTCGGTCACGTAAACACGTTGACCTGCATTGTTTTCATAATTTCTTGTTTGCAAACGACCTTCAATCGCAACAAGTGCGCCTTTTCCAGTGAAGTTAGCAAAATTTTCAGCTGCTTTACGCCAAATAACTGCGTTAATAAAGTCAGCTTCGCGTTCACCACTTGCGTTAGTGAACTGACGGTTAACCGCCAAGCTAAACGTGCCGACAGCTACACCCGATTGGGTATAACGTAATTCCACATCGCGGGTCAATCGCCCAATCAATACTACTCGATTAATCATTTAAAAGCTCCTTTCCCAGTGGAAATTCAGATTACTCTGCGTCGCGCTTAACAATCATGTGACGTAAGATATCTTGTGAGATCTTAGCCAAACGATCAAATTCATTAGTAGCAGCATCGCCTTCAGCTGTAAAGTTGATAATGTGGTAAGTACCTTCACGGTAACCAGCAATTTCGTAAGCAAAGCGGCGTGTTGCCCAATCTGCTGACTTTTGAATTGTTGCACCGTTGTTTGTCAAAATGCCGTCAAAACGCTCAACAAGCGTCTTTTTTGCATCCGCATCCAAGTCAGGGCGAACAATATAAGTCAATTCGTATGATGTAGCCATTGTATTTCCTCCTTTTGGTCTCTGGCAGCCTTAGCTGCAAGGAGTGCACGCATAATTTTATGCATTCACAGGTATTAATGATACTACATATCGCCTATTATTATCAAGTGTTTCGCAAAATTATTTCCACAGGTAACTTATTTTACGTTTTGTACTCAATTTTTACTCATACCTCAATTTCATCGAGAAATTTCATATAACGCATGGGCAAAAATCGCTTGAGTCTTGGGAATATTGTCAATCAGAACATACTCATTAGGTTGATGACTCATGACAGGAACATCGGGAAATTGACCACCAAAAGCGACACCGCGCTTGAGCAAACGTGCATAAGAACCGCCATTAGAAATTTTGTATTGTTTGGCTGTGTGTGTATGTTCGGCGTAAACATTTTCTAGTGTTGTCACAATTGGATCGTTCAAATCGACCATGTGTGGTTGATTACCAAAAGACTCTTGCTTAAATGTTTTGCCGATCAAATCACCCATGTGTCGCTGCACCTGTGTTAAAATTGCCGTCTCAGTAATACCCATCGGATATCTGAAATTGATCCTGATTTCTGATTCAGCGTTTTCATTAAACGTCATCTGCCCAATGTTTAATGTCAAATCACCCATAATGTCATCGTGATACACTAGCCCCAACTTCTCACCAAAGACATTTTGGTGGTTAGCAATCCCTAAAAATTCCAGAAATGCGTGGGCTTGCTGGTTGAAACCATAATTAACCAAAAAATGGGCCAAGTACGTACCAGCATTCAATCCAGTTTCTGGATAAGCGCCATGCGCTGATTTTCCGTATAACGTTAGTAAGATATGCCCATCATCATACTGGCCAACACCAGAAATTATTGGGGTGTCATTCAAATAACGTTCGTAGGCGGCCAAAAAACCATTGATATCAACATGACTTGGTAGCTCAATATCAGCTGTTGCCATGCCTGGTACGACATTATCACGTTCACCAGCATGAAAATGATGCAATTGCCATGCGCTAGTGGTGACACCTTGAAATTTGGTCGCCAAAGTCAGCACACCCTTTTCACCTGGTACAACTGGAAATGCCCCGTCGGGTGAAAATCCTAATGTCGGCTCCCCCGCTTCCGTTAAGTAAGCCTGCATATCACGCCAATCTGACTCTTCATCACTACCGAAAATCAATCTAATCTTTCGTTTTGGTTGAAATTCCATATCTTTGAGCTGTTTGACTGCATAATAGGCAGCTAATAGGTCGGCTTTCATGTCGTGAGAACCACGCCCGTACAATCGATTCCCTTCAATTTTGGGACTAAATGGCAATGTTACCGTCCACGCATCCCCAGCGGGTACAACATCAACATGCGACAATACCCCAACAGTTTCCGACGCGTCTTCCGGACCATAGTCAACAACAACAATCATGTTATCAGCTACTCGATTGAATTTGAAACCGTCACGCTGCGCTATATCACTAATAAAATTGAGTGCCATATCAATGCCTGTGCCAAACGGGCGTTGGATATTAGCTGTTGTTGGATCAAGCACTGATGGAATAGCCAAAAATTGAAGCAAATCAGCCATTAAAGCTGGTTGATATTGTTGGGCATTTTCTTGCCACTGTGATGAAGTTAATTGAATGGATTCCACAAGCGCCCCCCATTTTGAAATACTAACAAAATACCAATCGCGACGATGATTAATGTACCAATTATCATGCCAAAGTCACGACCAGAAAATTTTTGATCTTGGTACCATGTACGTTTATTATAGCGACCAAAGCGTCGCAATTCCATTGCCTGACTGATCGTATCAATGCGATCTAAACTAGAAAAAACTAACGGCAAAATAATTTGCACAGCACCTTTCATGCGTTTTGTTAAAGATGCTTTTTTAGAAATTTCATAGCCACGCGCCTGTTGCGCCAAACTAATTGTGTGGTAATCGCTTTGAACATCTGGGATGTAGCGAAGCGTCAGGGCAACTGCATAAGACACTTTGTACGGCACCCCAATTTTGTTTAAGCCAGAGGCAAACTCACTTGGATTAGTCGTAAATAACAATACAATTGATAATGGAAATGAAAAAACATACTTTAATAGTAGATTTAATTCATAAAACAACTGCTCTTGTGTGATTGTCCAATAACCACTACCAAATAACACGTGTTTTGAACCATACAATTCTGCACCGTATTGTGGCGCTAAAACTGTAATCATAATTAAATTAAGGACCCCAATAAAAATCACTAATTTCAACAATAAGGCATATTCGCGATATTGAATGTGTGAAATTTTAATCAGTATAAAAGATAAAATAACCAGTGCCACCAGAAAACGCGTATCATAAGAAACCATACCAACTGTTGTCAACGCCAAAAAGCCAACTAGCTTAGCTGTGCCAGTTGTTTGGTTCATCCATGTGTCACGCGCTTTATATCCAAATAACGAATTGTTCATATTACTTCCTTATCGCAGCATTGAGTTTTTCCGGTTGCTTAATCGCCAAACGTTTCGCCAAACGATAGATACTCGTTGTCCGCAAGCTTGCTGCTGTGACCAGTTCTTCGTCAGCCAATAATTCAGCCGGTGTCGTATCTGCCAGTAACTGGCCGTCAACAATGACCAACACACGCTGGACAAAATTTGCCAGCAAATGCATGTCGTGCGTGATGATAATTATTGTAGTCTGCTGTTTGGTATTGATTTTCTGCAAAAAAGTCAATAATTGAGCCGTATGCGTCGCATCTTGACCAGCTGTTGGTTCGTCCAAAATTAAAATTTCTGGTTGTAAGACTAAGACTGCAGCAATCGTCAATCGCTTCTTTTGACCAAAACTAAGTGCGGAAATCGGCCAGTGGCGCATGCCATCTAAATCAACTAACTTGAGCATATCACGCACACGTTGTTCAATTGTGTCAGCATCGACTTGGCGTAATATCAAACCACTGGCAACTTCATCATAAACTGTTGATTTCGTAATCATGTGGTTGGGATTTTGGAGCACGTAGCCAATATTGTCAGCGCGTTCTTTAATGGATTGCCCCAAGACAGATTGGCCATGCAATAAAACATCACCACTACTTGGTTGTAAAAATCCTGTTAGTAAATGTGATAATGTCGTTTTACCAGACCCATTTTTGCCGACAATGCCGAGAATTTCACCGGTGTGGATTGTCGTTGACAACGCGTTGAACAATTGTTGTCCCGCACTGTAACCAAATGAAACATTTTGGATGATGAGTTGCGGATCGGCAAGTTTAGCTGGTATTACAGATTGACCAATAGCTGCGATTTGGTCGCGATATGGTGTCACATCAATTTGATTCAAATCAGACACATGTGGCAAATTGGTAATCGCCACACCAGCTTGGCGCAATAATTGCACATAAAGCGGCTCATCTAGCCCATTATTCACTAATACGCCAGCTTGTACGATCTCGTCTGGTGTGCCATTCGCAACAATTTTACCGTCAGACATTACAATCACACGGTCAATATCTGCCCCTAACACTTCTTCAATGCGATGCTCAATAATGACTACTGTCAAATCACGTTCAGCCTGCAATTCAGCAATCATTTTCATAGCAGCACGTCCAGCAGCTGGGTCCAAACTCGCCAAAGGTTCGTCAAATAACAGCAACTTCCCGTCGTCAATTAACACACCAGCCATTGCAGTGCGTTGCTTTTGCCCACCTGATAAATCTTGTGGTGCCAAATTCAGGCGCTCACCTAAACCAAAACGTTGTGCCCACTTTGCAACTTTTTGTTTGATACTGTTCACCGGTTGTGTATCATTTTCCAATGCAAAAGCGATATCTTCAGCCACAGTCATGCCAACAAACTGCGCATCTGCATCCTGTAACACAGTTCCAGCTTGTAACGAAAGTTCAAATAGGGATTGATCCAAAATATTTTTGCCATTTAATAATAATTGACCGGTCACATCTCCCTGATAAGCTTGAGGAATCAAGCCATTAAGTAACCGTAGCAATGTGGTTTTACCAGAGCCTGAGGCACCAGCAATCAAAACTTTTTCACCCGGATAAATCTGAAAACTTACATCATGTAAGGTTGGTTCGGCTTGTGCATTGTATTTAAATGTGACATGTTGAAAATCAATTATCGGTTCCGGCATGATGACTCCTATGTACGCGACAATTGCCGCATGAGAACTATTCGCTACGCAACGAACTCTTTTTGGGACGTGACTTTACATAAGCCACAATTAAGATTGAGCCAATGATTGCCACTGACAAAATATTCACAATTGCTGCCACAATGCCTTGCAAAAAGACCTTGTTGGCTGGCTGCTTATAAATTAAAATATCGCCAATTGGGGCAATCACTACCCATGACACAACGTTGGCAACAATTTGCCAAACGTTGAATTGAATCAGCTTTTTAGCCGTTAAATCCCCACCTTGCAAATCTAAAAAGCGCTTGCTCAAACCAAGCAGTAGACCAAAAACGCCATCTGCCAACACCCATGACCACCAAGGCGCACCATAAGTGGCGTCAGTCAACGTATGCCCGATAATCCCTACTAAAAAGCCAACTACTGGTCCAAATAACCCAGCTATCAAAGCCAACCAGCCTTCAGCCACGTTAACATTGGTGTTAGGAACACCTGTTGGAATCGCAATATACTTCATCAAAATAAAGAAAACTGCTGCACCGATTCCAGTTGCGACTACTGCCCGTACAGATAGTCCTGATTTTTTGCGTTGTTCACTCATCGTTTTTCTCCTAATTATTCTGTCATCTATTGTGCTTCTTTGGTCAGCACCACTGCCCAGTTTTGCCCAGCACCAACATGATACGTCTGCTCAAAACTACCAGTGTGGACGCCGAAGGCAACGGTATACACCGAGTCAATATAAATCAACGGTTCTCCCGAATTAACATCTGTAAAAGTATGCACATAAGGCAGGACCTCATCAAACAAAACATGATCATGATGCGTTATTTGAACACGCAAAGTATCACCATATACCAAGTTCAGCTTCTCAAACTCACTGATAGGAATGTTTGACCATAATGATCCGAAGTTAACATCAGTAATATCAATGTTACCAACAAGTTGTGGCTGTCCGTACTGCGTTTCTTGATAACGCCCCGGTGTAATTGGCAAACGAACTAAATCATCTACTGACACACTCTGACGATAATCCTCAAATCGTGTCTGCCCACTAGCTAATTTGGCCCCATTGAAAGCATAAATATCGCGACCGTGGAACGTCGCTGATTTTTCTGATCCCGGCAACCGTTGCGTTGTTTCGTCAATCACACGGGCACTTTCAATCAAGCCGTTAGTTAGTAAATGAGACAAGGTACCATTATCTGGTGTCACAATATAATGACCTGTCGTCGTCTTAGCAATGATCGATAACCGGTTGGACCCCACGCCGGGATCAACTACCGAAACAAATACCGTACCAGCTTGCCAATAGCGAAATGTCTGGAATAACCGAAAGGATCCTTCAAATATATTAAAAGGCGTAATGCCGTGTGTTAAGTCACTGACGACAATGTTATCTGCCACGCCATAGGCAACGCCACGCATTGAGCTTACCGCACCGTCTTGCAGGCCAAAATCAGTCTGTAAAACGAGATGTCTACTAATCATTATACTTCTTCTTTCTATTTTTAGTCGTTAAAAATGAAAAGTCCCTGTTAATCCTAAGATTAACAGGGACGTCAAAACGTGGTACCACCCAAATTCAGCACAATGTGCACTCATCACGATAACGGCGTTCACCCGGACACACAGCTTGCACCATGTGACATCATCCACGTTCATCTTCAATAAATTGCGTCATACCGGCTTTCACTATCCCGACTCGCTATATTGCCACGCCTTATCTACTCTTCGCTTCATTGATTTATTAACTTATCATTATTTTAAGACAAATCTTATTTATTGTCAATAATTTTGTTAGTATCAATGCTTTTTTAATCACAAATTATCATCATATTGATATTTAATCATCATACAATCAAAAACTCATGAAATTTGAACATCTCACGACTTTTTAGCTAACAACATAATCATTAATCACAGCGGCAAAATCATCATGGTAAATATCAAACTTTTTTTCACCAACACCAGAAATGGCCAAAAAGGCTTCGTCTGTTTGTGGCCGACTTTGAGCCATGGCCATGAGTGTTTTATCTGAGAAAATTAAGAACGGTGGAATACCGGCTTCGCGCGCCAATACTAAACGCTTTTCTTTCAACTGAGCAAACAAGCGATTATCATCATCTGACAATTTCAAACCCTCTTGCGTCGCTGATTGACGAAGAATGCGAACCTTTTCCAATCGTTTGGTAACATTTCCCTGCCCTTGAAGGACATCGGCGCCCAGTTTAGTGACCTTTAACACCGGATATTCTGCTCCTTCAAAACGCAAGTAGCCGTCAGCCGTCAAATAATCAATAAACTGAGTTAAATCTTTCAAAGTGCGCTCTTTCATCAAACCAAATGTGGGTAAATCACGCAAATACTCGTACTTTTTCACACTCGCATCATTAGAACCTTTCAACACTTTGGCAACCATTGTTTTGCCAAAGCGCTGATTCATGCGCATAACGTTAGCTAAAACCTTTTGTGCATCTACCGTCACATCAACTAATTCTCGCTCATCTAAACAGTTTGAGCATCGACCACAGTCTTGTGTTACTGTTTCACCAAAATATTGCAGCAAGTAGCGAGGGAGACACGTTTGGGTATTCGCATACGCATTCATTTCACGAATTTTATCGTATTCATTTTGCTTGTAGGCTTCGGAACCTTCTGATTTTTGCACGAAAAATTCTTGCAGATGGATATCCTGAGGGGCATATAATAATATTGCTTCAGCTGGCAAGCCGTCACGACCGGCGCGGCCAATTTCTTGGTAGTATGCTTCAATATTGCCCGGTACTGAATAATGAATGACGTAGCGCACATTCGGCTTGTTAATGCCCATTCCAAAGGCATTCGTTGCCACAATGACTGGGCTTTCGTCATAGAGAAAAGCTTCCTGTTGTTTTTGCCTTTCCTTTTCTGACAAGCCCGCATGATAACGAGCAGCGTGAATCCCAATTTTATTCAGATAGGCTGTCAACTCGTCGACTTGTTTACGCGTTGCCGCATAAATAATCCCAGTCTGGTCAGCGTTTTCACGCAGATATTTAGCAATATAATCACGTTTATCTTGGCTTCGGACTATTTTCAACGCTAAATTATCCCGCGCAAATCCAGTAAGTACAGTGTCATCGTCACTAACGCCCAAAAGCTCTTGTAAATTTTCACGGACACGTTTAGTCGCTGTGGCCGTCAAACCAAGAATTGCTGGATTACCGGGAATTTCGGACAATAAAGGCAAGATGTTGAGGTAACTTGGTCTGAAGTCGTGTCCCCATTGCGACAAAACGTGCGCTTCATCAATGGCAATTAAGTCCACCGGTAACTGTTGCACAAAACTAAAAAAGCTTGGTACTTCAAGGCGTTCAGGCGCAACATACAACATTTTATAAACACCATGACGTAGATCCGACATACGTTGGGCTTGTTCCTGACCATCGACTGTTGAGTTCAAAAAAGTTGCTGGAATCCCTAATGTATTTAGACCGTCAACTTGATCCTTCATTAAGGAAATGAGTGGTGAAATTACTAACGTCAATCCTTCAAACATCATGGCTGGTAACTGGTAGGTGATTGATTTACCACCACCGGTTGGCATGATGGCTAAGGCGTGCTTGTGCGCTAATACCTTGTTAATGACTGATAATTGACCAGTTCTGAATTGGTCATATCCAAAAGTTTCTTTTAAAATTGTTTCCGGCGTTTGATTCTGCATACTTTCCATTATAGCATGTGCTACCATCACTGATTTTTACTGGGATTAAGCTGGAATTCGATTGGTGAAACACGCCTGAATAGCCAATTCATCACAGCCAGCACAGCAGAAATCACAACCAACCACCAGAATGTTTGTGCTTGAAAATCAATCACTTGTAGAACGATAAAGCCAATCGTAAACCAACCAAAATAAGCGGCCATCAGATTACCACCAATTCGTAACACGATATCAATCAACGTTTCTTGTCCATCTTGCGCAAATTTGTGGTGCAGCCAATCAAAAAAAAGCATAATGAAGACAAAACTAATGAGATCCATGGCCACAAACTTGGCAATTGTTGGATAATCTTGTGCCCGCACAAAGTGGCTGTGATGGGCAATGTTAATCCCGTAGGTCATCATAATATCTGACCCAACAATGAATAATAACCAACTAATTGGCTTAGCGCGCACCATATCTCGAATTAACATTTTATACCCCCATCAAACAGTTACCGCAATTATATCATTTTTCAAGTTGCTTCAAACCAATTCCTGTCACAGCCGAAAGCAATGACATAACGGGTGAAAATAGCGCAAAGAACGTGAATGGCGCAAAAGCAAGCACTGATACACCCAGTGTTTGCGCTGCAAAAGCGCCGGCAACGCCCCACGGCACCAAATAATTCATTACAGTACCACTATCTTCAATCGTACGACCTAACGCTAGCGGTGATAAGCCAACACGTTTAAAACTATCTTTGAATAACTGCCCCGGCAAAATGGTCGCGAGATACTGCTCACCAACTAAAAAGTTCGCCGCAATCCCTGTTAACAATGTCGCCACAATCATCGCACGTTGTGTTTTTAAATAGACAACCACCGGTGCCATGACACGCGACAAAATTCCTAAGCCACTGAGCAAACCACCAAAAGCCAAGGCAAGCATGATCATCATCACTGTTGGCATCATGGCAGACATGCCACCACGATTCATCAAAGCCATCAAAGTATCGTTATGGCTACTTGTTTTGAAGCCATTAACCAATAAATCAGCCCAAGTCATCAAACTATGTTGCGTCAGAAAAGCGATACTTGACACCAAAATATTAATCATCAAAGCTGGAATCGCCGGTATTTTTTGCCAAGCTGTGATGACTAACAAGCCAAGCGGTACAATAGCCCACCAAGTAGGCGCTAGTAGTGGTAATAAACGGCTAATTTTAGCGGTCGCATCCCCACTTGTTTGATGACCAAATCCCAATATAATAGTCATCACAAGTGACAAAATCAACGCAGGTAAGGTTGTCCACATCAAGTTTTTAATATGTGCAAACAGATCTGTTTCAGAAATCGCGCTGGCCAAATTAGTCGAATCTGATAGCGGCGAACTTTTATCACCAAAGATTGCCCCAGATAATACTGTTCCAGCAATTAAAGCGGGATTAAATCCCATCAACGTTCCCACACCCATTAGTGCAACCCCAACTGTCGATAATGTCGTAAAAGCACTACCAATCAATGTGCCAACAATTGCTGTTGATAATAAAGCCGTGGGTAAAAATAGTTGTGGACTAAGTAATTTAAAGCCAACCCAAATCATCGTTGGAATCACGCCAGTTGCTAACCATAATGCAATTAACGATCCAATCAATAAGAACAAAAATAACGGTGCAATACCAGATGACACACCGCTTAACAATGCTTTTTGACTGGCTTGCCAGCTCACGCCAAAACACCGTGCAACAACAATAATGAGCCCAATTACCAACATTAACGGCGCAATCGGAGATAATCCGAATCCAATCACACCCACTGCTAAAATTGCGACCGCCACAAGCAGCAGCGTCACAGAAATTTTAGTCTTCAATTTTGTAACCATAGTATTCTCTCCATTTTATGTCAAATAAAAAACGTCCCTGCCGTCACAATGACAAAGGGACGAATTGACATTTCATTAAGAATCCGTGGTACCACCCAGCTTATGCGTCATAAAACGCATCACTTTGGCATTTGTTAACATGGTGCTGCCACGCTTAAATGGATAGCTGTACTTCAGATTATGACACCTGTGCAGTTTTCACCAACCACTGCTTCTCTTCACGCCGAGTGTCGTCTTACTTATTAGTGCTAATTTCAAGTAAATCTAGTGTAACTGATTCAATTACTTTTTTCAAGTGGTACATTTGAAGGTTAAAGTTGTGCCAAACCTTGTTGAAAATCCGCAATTAAATCTTGGCTATCTTCAATACCAACTGAAATGCGGATTAATTCATCAGTGATACCGTGTTCATGACGTATGTCAGCCGGAATAGACGCATGTGTCATCACTGCAGGCACTTCTACCAAGCTTTCTACACCGCCAAGACTTTCAGCCAATGTAAAAATTTTGAGACTTTCCACAAATTTTTTGACATCTAATCCTGCCTGTAATTCGACTGAAATCATCCCACCAAAACCACCCTGCATTTGTTTTTGCGCAATCGCATATTGCGCCGATGACGCGTCACCCGGATAATAGATTTTAGCCACTTGAGATTGCGTCTGCAACCAGTTGAACAAAGCTTGCGCGTTATCATTGTGTGCTCCCATACGCAGGGCAAATGTTTTGAGACTACGCAAGACTAAATAACTATCTGACGCACCCAAAGTTGCCCCAATTGACATTTGTAAATGTTTGATTTCAGCTGAATGTCGATCGTCATTTGTCACTACAAAACCACTCAAGACGTCCGAATGACCACCGATATATTTGGTCCCAGAATGCACGACAAAGTCTGCACCAAGGTCAAGGGGTACTTGATTATAGGGCGTCGCAAATGTGTTATCGACTGCCAAAGTGGCCTGATGATTATGAGCAATTAATGACAACGCTTGAATATCGGCTAACTTCAACAAAGGATTCGTAGGTGTTTCCAAAAAAATCATCTTCGTATTCGCTGTAAACGCGCTAGTGACTGCTGGTAAATCCGCCATGTCAACCTGATCGTACGTAATACCTAAGCGTGCTAATATCGAATTAACTAACCGAAAAGTACCACCATAAACATCATCAGCCAATAAGATATGATCGCCTGCTGACAAGGTGCTCATTACTGCATGAATGGCACTCATACCAGATGAAAAAGCAAAACCAGCAGTGCCATGTTCCAAGCTAGCAATTAACTCTTCCAAAGAGGCGCGCGTTGGGTTTTCTGACCGTGTGTATTCCCACTTCGCGCCACCTCCTAATTCTGTTTGCTTGAACGTTGTCGTTTGATAAATAGGCATATTAACGGCACCTGTTTGTGGATCAACTTGATGCCCGCCATGAATTACCTGCGTTCTAATATTCATATTTTTGCTCCTTATTACAATAAATTACCAGTTATTATTGTACCTTGTTTTACCTGTTGTATGACAAAATACGCTTAATAAAAAAGCAGATTGCATTGCTACAATCTGCCTTTTAAGATGTTTTAACATGTTTGCCCTTGAAAATAGTCCAAGCTAGACTTGCTGTGATGAGCAACATCATCACAAACACAGACAAAAACATCATATTCATCAAACCACTATCCATCATAATACCGGAATAAATAGGACCAATCACACGACCTGAGCTAATCATCATTGAGACAAATCCTTGTGCCTGCCCAGCCACTTCTTTTGGTGTAATCTTAGCAACCCATGCCGGAACTTGCGGACTTTGTAGCATTTCACCAATCGTCAACAGTTCAAACACTAGCACAATCTGCCAAAACTCTTTGACAAACATCAAAAAGAAAAAGCTCGAAGCAAAAATCAGGCTACCAAGAATAACAGAAATTTGGTAAGGATGCTTATTAGCCCAACCGGACACCACTTTTTGCAACAAAATAATCGTAATGCCGTTAATCATCCATAAGTCTGCATAATTCCGTGTTGGCATACCCAATGCTTTCATGTGTGGTGCCATCACCGTTTCCCACAACATATAGGAAAGATAAGTAATAAATAATAAGGCACCAATCCCCACTAATAAGGGCGTCAAACGAAAAGTCGGGCGTATTTGGTTCGTCTCTACGGTAGAAGTTGCGGAATCCACAATCACTGTTTCTCCGCGCACATGAGTAATCGGTACGTTGAACTTAGTCGCAATAATCAACATTAGGAAAAAATATAACACAGACGAGATAATCATCAACAGACTAAAGCCGTAATCAAACAAATAGCCCACAGCCAATGTTCCCAAAACCACACCAATATTGAGCACGACGTACATGTTATTGAACACAATCCGTGTTTTTTCACCCGGAATAGTGGTGGCAAAGGAATTGACTAGCGTTTGCTCAACACCCATGCCAAAATTAGCCAACCAAATTAAGCCGGCAAACGCTGGCCAATCATGCCACACAATCAAACTAGATACCGCAATTAAAATGATGAAGCTAGTTATCAGCAAGGCCTCATAAGGTCGCCAGTGATCAAATAATTTACCACCGACAAACGAGCCAATCATGCTGATAATTGAGCCAATCATCAAAACAATGCCTGCGGTCGTAAATGTCTGGTGCAATGCGCCGGTCATATACAGCGTTGTCACTGGCCAAATCATTGAGTTGCCAGTATTTGATAGTAATGTTCCAAAAAGCAGCCACTTCTCATTAAGTGGCCGCGGTCTATCAGTTAAGTCAATTTGCATAAATTCTCCGAATATTGAGTGCTTTTACAATATCCAATTGTACCATGAAAAGTTGCTATCAGTACACGCAGTACCTACTGGTTAGGCAATTTATTAGCGCCGTGAGTCGCGCCCGTTAGCCATCAGTTTAATAACCACATAAATCATGCCAGCGACAATTAAGCCGGCAAATGCCCAACCAATACCCACAGTAAATGTCACAATCAAAAAGGCAGCTAATCCTATCCAAAACCATTTCATTTGTTGTACTCCTCATTTGCTTTTTTATTATTGTGTAACGAACAGGTGATAAGGTCAAGTGCAAAATTTCACGACAGATATCCAATTTTAGATGATAAACGTTTAAAAAACGCTGAAAACGGTTACTTTTTCCGCTATTTTGCGCTATAATGAAAAGTGAATTTAACTAAAAATAAGGGGTACATCATGGTTTCAGAAATCAAGACGTTAGTAACTTTCTTTGGTGGCACTGGTGACTTGGCCAAGCGTAAGCTTTACCCATCAGTTTTCAATCTTTATAAAAAAGGCTACTTGCAAAAGCATTTTGCCATTGTTGGAACGGCCCGTCAAGCCCTCAATGATGACGAATTCAAACAATTGGTTCGTGATTCAATTAAAGATTTCACTGACGATCAAGCACAAGCTGAGGCGTTCATCGAACATTTCTCATACCGTGCACACGACGTAACAGATGCTGCTTCATACGCTGTTTTAAAAGAGGCGATTGAAGAAGCTGCCGACAAATTTGATATCGATGGCAACCGCATTTTCTATATGTCAGTCGCACCACGTTTCTTTGGTACAATTGCCAAATATCTTAAGTCAGAAGGCCTATTGGCTGACACTGGTTACAACCGTTTGATGATTGAAAAGCCTTTCGGTACATCATATGACACAGCTGCCGAACTCCAAAATGACTTGGAAAACGCATTTGATGATAACCAACTATTCCGTATTGACCACTACCTTGGTAAGGAAATGGTTCAAAACATTGCTGCCCTTCGCTTTGGTAACCCAATTTTCGATGCTGCTTGGAACAAGGATTACATCAAGAACGTTCAAGTAACATTGTCAGAAGTCTTGGGTGTCGAAGAACGTGCCGGCTACTATGACACAGCCGGAGCATTGCTTGACATGATTCAAAACCACACTATGCAAATTGTTGGTTGGTTAGCCATGGAAAAACCAGAATCATTCACTGACAAAGACATTCGTGCCGCTAAAAACGCTGCCTTTAATGCTTTGAAGATCTATGATGAAGCAGAAGTTAACAAATACTTTGTTCGCGCACAATATGGTGCCGGTGATTCAGCTGACTTCAAGCCATACCTTGAAGAATTAGACGTACCTGCTGATTCTAAAAACAATACCTTCATCGCCGGCAAATTACAATTTGATTTGCCACGTTGGGAGGGTGTCCCATTCTATGTCCGTTCAGGTAAGCGCTTAGCTGCTAAACAGACACGTGTTGACGTCGTCTTTAAGGCTGGCACGTTTAACTTTGGTTCAGCACAAGAAGCACAAGAAGCTGTCTTGTCAATTATCATTGATCCAAAGGGTGCTATCGAATTGAAGTTGAACGCCAAGTCTGTTGAAGATGCCTTCAACACACGTACAATTGACTTAGGTTGGACCGTATCTGACGAAGATAAGAAGAACACGCCAGAACCATACGAACGTATGATTCACGACACTATGAATGGTGATGGCTCTAACTTCGCTGACTGGAATGGCGTTTCAATCGCTTGGAAGTTCGTTGATGCTATTTCAGCCGTTTATACCGCAGATAAAGCACCACTTGAAACTTACAAGTCGGGCTCAATGGGTCCTGAAGCATCCGATAAATTACTGGCTGCCAATGGTGATGCTTGGGTGTTTAAAGGTTAATTGAAACAAAAAACGATCGATTATGATCGTTTTTTTTTTTTGAACAATTTACACAGCTTCATCAAGAATCCGTTTTGTTTCACGAAAAACAGCCGCTAAGTTTTTGTACTGATCCGCATGCAGCACAACAGTCACATAGTGATGCTTTTTGTACGTAAAGAACCCAACAAATGACACACCAGATTTGACAGAAACACCTAGTTTACCACCCGTGACCTGATATTTTGTCTGACTAAAATAGTTATTCATTAGTGAAAAATTTGACGCTTGAGTTGTGCCATTGAAAGTACTAGTTGTTTGACCCAATATTGCTATTATTTTTGGCTGATGCTTCAAAATTTGCTCGCTCATTTTGGCAACATCAATTGCAGACATCATGTTTTCAGCATTATTTGGTGCGTTGACTTTGTCATCTTCCATTTCATCATTACGTATGCCCGCAGCATTATACCATTTTGCTGTTTTAATATCCCATTGTTTGGCGGTTGCTGTCATTAACTTTGCAAAACGTGCCTGTGAACCGCTTATTTCATCTCCTAAGGCAATCGCGGCATCATTAGCAGATAATTGCAAGGCTGCATTGAGTAAATCACCAGTCCGATAAGTGGTTCCAGCGTCCAACGGAACAGCTGCTAATTCAGGTTCTTCACCAATTTTAACTGTATTAGCAGATGGTTTAATCATGTCTGTCATTGCTAATTTCTCCAACGTTAAATACCCAGTCATTAACTTGCTAATCGAGGCAATTGCTAATGGTTGCGTACCGTTTTTAGTCCCTACTAATTGGCCAGTATCACGATTTAGGACAACTGCTGCTGAAGCAGTTGTTGTCAATTTTTTGACCTTCCGTTGTTTCATTTTTTTAATTTGTACTGCTCTTTTGGGTTCATCATGAGGTGTTTGATTGACCACATTAGTGATCCAAAAAACACCCATTATGCCCACCATGACAACGATTATTAAGCCTACTTTTTTCATAAGTCTAATTGTACTCAAAAACTGATGATTGACAATCTTTAGTCGGACAAGATATACTTAACTAGTTAATTAACCGGTTAAGCATTGGAGAATATATGTCTGAAACAAATGAAATCATGACGGCACTTAATCATTTCGTACAAGAATATGCTAGTCACCCAGAAGTCATTACAAGTACAGCGGGGCAAAATATCAACGCGACACAAGCTCATTTGCTCATGTTATTACGCACTCAGTCACTGACTAACACACAACTTGCCGCAGCGGTTGAATTATCACGTCCGGCCATCACAAAAGCCATCAAAAATCTCATCGCTCATCACTATGTCATTGCGACAATCAATGAAACAGATAAACGTAGCACTTTTTATTCATTAACACCAAGTGGTGAAAAATTAGCATTGCGCCATGAGTCTGCCCATCAATCCATGTTAGATCACCTCAATACAATTATGACCAATTTCACCCCTAAGCAACAAAAGACCATTACGAAATTTTTGAAACAACTTAACCAGATTGGAGACAACCAATGAAAAAAGTTATCGCCTTATTGGCTACCATCATGATTATTGTTATGGGCTTCGCCCTTATTAAAGGACAACACCCATCCTCAAAAAACAGCACGCATCGTCAAATTACAATTGTCGCATCTACTGATTTCTATGCCGAATTAGCGCAAGCAGTTGTCGGATCGCATGGTAAAGCCACCGCTATTATTAAAAATCAAAACATTTCACCCGAGGATTACGAGCCAACAACAGCAGTCGCAAAACAAGTCAGTCAAGCTGATATTGCTTTGGCAAATGGACTGGGTTACGACACATGGCTCAATAAGTTAGCCAAGGCTTCTGACCAAGCAGCGCTCATTCGCGTTGGTGAGACCGTTTTGAAGCAAAAAACTGGCAGTAATCCTCATCTTTGGAATAATCCAGAAACCATGATTAAAACAGCACAGTATCTCGCCAAACAACTCGGCAAAGAAGATCCAACCCACAAAGATGATTTTCAAAAAAATGCCAAAAAATATATTGCCAGCTTAAAGCCAATTCAATCATTAATCACCCAAATCTCACAAGACTCTAACGGTCAATCAGTTGCGCAAACAGAACCTGTTTTTGAGTACATGCTAAAAGCACTGGGCTATCACGTCATGGATTCAGATTTTTCTGAAGCAATTGAAGCGGGTAATGATCCTTCCCCCACAACATTAGCGTCACTTAGATTAGCTATTGAGAATCACCAAATCGCTTTTATTGTTAACAACAAACAAACCTCCAGCACGACTGTCAGTAACATCATTAACCTAGCTAAAACACATGACATACCAGTTGTGAACGTCACTGAAACACTCCCTAATGGCGAAAATTACGTGTCATGGCAGTTGTCTGAACTGCAACAAATTGCCAAAATTACGAAATAAAATTCAGCAACGCTAAAAGCAGCAGTTGCTGTTTTTTTATAACCATTGGTTAATATTATTTCCGGTTAAGCTCCTCATACGACTCTGAAATGCTTTCAGCGATTCTGGATTAGGTTGGCTGAGCCAAACAGATATAAAAGCTGTTAAAACTTCAATTAAATACTCTAATGCCAATCCTTCTTGCTCGTCCACTTGATGATGTGCTAACAAAATTCGTTTATACTTTGATTTAATAAATGCCAGCCAAATCCCTTTAATGTAAGGTCGCGTATATAAAACGTGCAATGGCACTCGCTTAGCATAAAGTAAAGGTGCCATATTATTGACAAAAATAGTAATCAAATCATGGTGTGAGGCAACTTGTGCTTCAATTTCAATTTTGATATTACGATCAACTTCGTTGAAAAATTCATAGATTAATTCATCCGAATTAGCAAAATAAAGCGCCACATGTTCGGGTTCCAATGCAGCAACTTGTGCAACCTTGTTGATAGTTGGTTTCTTGTCATACGAGGCAATCATACTCTCTAAAAAGGCATTTAAAATTCTCTCTCTTGCTGTATGTTGCATTTGCTGGGTCACTGGGTCCCAAAAAAAATCGAAAGGTAGTTGATATTTATCGATAATCGTAAACATCATTTCTGCCGTCGGTTCACTCAGGTTTCTTTCCCACTTTGACACTAGCTGATAAGAAACAAATATTGTCTTTGCTAGATCTATTTGGGTCAATCTTTTTGTTTTTCTCAATAACTTGATGCGTTCTCCAATAATCAACATTGTTCTCCCAATATTCTAATTACCTTTATGCCAATGAACGGCATAATTATCAATCACACTAATAAACGGCAACTATTTTATTCCTTAAATGATATCATTTTATTAATATAAATTCTTGCATAAAACGTACCTATTTATCGGACAAAACCTAATAAATAGCCGATTCAACGCTTTTGATATTCCAATATAGTTTGTCATAACAGCAAATCGCTTAATTAAAATCGTTATTTTAGAACATTAATTATCGTTTCATGACATATATAGTTGAATTATGATATTAGTAGCTATACAATTAAATTGTAAGCGCTTCCCATGATTTTTAAAAACATGAAAAACTAGCGCAACAGTGTAGGATAAACATTATGAACACTAAAAAAATTGACTATGTTAACATCATTTTCTTTATAGTAACGGCGGTAATACCTTTTGTTTTCTTATTGGGCAGTATAAAATAACTCATCGGGACAAATTCATGGTTGTTGACAACAGGTCACGGCAATATCCACGGCTCCGTTTCACCCAATTAACATCACTTTTATTAGAAGGGAGGTGTTATTTATGTGGCAATTAATTGTTGGTCTGTTACTGCTGTCGGCCGCCGTTTGGCAAGGTTTTGCCTCACGCAAAGCGTTTATAACCTATCGCACATACGCCGCAAAAACAGATAGTCCTTTTAGAGTGTTTGGATACTTGTACGGTTTCTTTTTCACAGCATTGTTAGCTGTGTTTGGTATTGTAGAAATTCTAACTTTTTTGGGCTAAAAAGACGACTTAATTTCACCCAAAAGGGTCAAAACAATTAAATTTGTTTTGACCCTTTTTCATTATTATCTGGCAACTCGAAAACAAAAAAACAACTTACCCAGCAACAATATTCCTCAAGCCAAGTGCCTGAGCAAATATTATTAATTTTCAAACTAGCCAGAATGCACCGTTATTGTCATAGTGGTACTAACTAATTTTCACTAAGTAAGTCGCTCCTAGATTGAAAGAAATCCATTCCTGCCATCGTCACTGACGGCGTCAACAAATCTGAATGTTATTAGGATCTCCTCCTAATCTCTATTTAAATTATAGCATGTCTCTTCTATATTTGCAAGCGCTTACATGTATTTGATTGAAAAAAGGTAACAGCACATTCCTACTGTTACCTTTAATGTTTAGTTAAGTCAGCTATAGTGATTCAGTCACCTTGCTGTTCAACCAGTGAGAGATTACCATCTTGATCAGCATAGTACCATGTTTTACCTTGGTCTACTGTGACAAAATTATTTTTAACCAAATTGCCTGAATCTGCGTCGTAATAATGCTGTTTATCACCATCAGAAATAATTTGGCCCTTTACTTGGCGACCATCTTCACTAAAATATTGTGTTTCGCCATTGATAATTTGTTGACCTGTTACAAGAACGCCTATCGCGTTAGCGTAATACCAACCATCATTGTAACTGATGTAGCGATTTGTGACTAAATCACCATTATCACCTTGATAGTAATATTGTTGACCGTCATTTGAGATGATTTGGTCTTTGATTTGTATCCCATTATCATCAAAATACAGCTTGTGACCATTAACCTCTTGCGCACCTACCACAAGATTACCATCTTGATCGGCATAATACCAAGTTTTACCTTGATCCGGTGTCAAAAAGTCATTTTTGATAAGATTTCCAGTGTTTGCATCGTAATAACTTTTCTGATTACCAGTCACAACAATTTGACCTTTAATTTGTTGCCCATTGCTGGCAAAATATTGAACGTTACCATTAATACTTTGAACACCAGTCACTAACTCGCCCTTGGCGTTGGCATAGTACCAGCTGTTGTTGTAACTGACATATTGATTCGTTGCCAAATTACCGTTTCCAGCTTGATAATAGCGTTGCACACCCTCAAGTGTAATAATAGCCCCCTTGGTTTGAACACCATTCACATCAAAATATTGCGCATGTCCATCAACTGTATAAGTACCAGTTATCATTTCCCCATCACCATCAAAGTAATAACTATTACCTTCTGTGTCGGTCACGTAGCTATCCTGAACCTGTGCCCCATTAGTCGCGTAGTAATTGACGGTCCCATCCGCTGTTTGTAAAAAGGATCCCCGCAACTCTACACCATTTGGCAAAAACATATAGTTTTTACCATTAATTGTCTTACTACCAACTGTCATCAGACCATTTTTATTGAAATAATAGTAATTGCCAGAAACATCATCTTTGACGAATTGATTTTTAGCCTGAATACCACTCTTAGAGTAATATACAATACCCTTACTTGTTTGTTCAAAGCCTGTCATTGTGGGTTGTCCAGTCAGCTGATTAGGCAAAAAGTCATCATCTGTACTGTTCGAAATCACTTTAAAGTAATTCTGCGTGTCACCATCAGATAGCACATATCCAAAACCACGTCCTTGAATATTTGAACCATTAAAGTATTTTGCCGACCACTCTTTAATCTTAGTTGAATCATCAATTGGTAGTCCTGTCGAAACCTGAATTGTTTTGAATAAACTTGGATATTTAGACTTAATAATCGCTAAGAACTCACCACCATATTTACTTTGATATTCGCCACCACCAACTGTGTGAGATACATACAACACATTGGCTGCATTTGAATTGGCTGACTGATTACCAAGACTATCGGTGCGTGATACAGAAACCAGTTCTGTTTGAGGCAAATTATAAATCTGGTCTGGCACAAAGTCAGCCATTGCTTGTATGCCATTAGCATGCAATGCTTTAATCGCATCACGCAATTGCTCATCGGTCCCATACTTCGTTGGCGTTTCAAATCCCAAATCGTAACGGTCAGTGAAGGCATAACCATTTTGAATAATGGAATCCAAAAAGCTTGTATCTGTGCTCGAGCGATATTGCGGTGCCATTTGAAAACTCGTGACACCCCAAGATTTGAACAGATTAACATTAGCAGCTATTTTGACATTTGCAAATTCACTTTCTGACTGAGGTGTTGATTGAAAGTTTGAAAAGCCTTCATAAATTAGGTTGGAATCTAAAGCAGCATTTGAATGAAGCGTATTGCCATCATTAGAAGTCGATTCACTAGCAGCAGTACGTACATCTTGATCATCCGTAGCATCTTTAGGCGCCCAAACTGATAAGAAGCCTGATACTTGAACATTACTATAGCCATGAATTTCAGAAGCAGTGAAAATCAAGTCCCCATTACTGTCTGTTGTTTTAAAAATATCGGTATTATTTGCAATACCGTTGTCGGTTGTCTCAAGTATCTCACGATAAACTTGATTTGCATGTGCAATGCCCATATGGAGCACGACTGTTTCACCAGACGCCAACGAAAGATTGGGATTATTAGAAACAATGACACCTATGCCTGAGTTAATACTGGTTAAATCATCTGATGTCGCATTAGCGTCAGCCAAATTTTTGCCATAACGCACACTTGTTAAAATATCATGTTGATCAACCGCCATTGACTGTCCACCTGCAACATATTTAACGCGAGACTGCAATAAATTAACGATAGCATCATAATAGGGGGTTTGCGTGCCCATATACTCCCCATCATCTGTATATAAATCACCATAATACACACGTGGAATCGTATCTTTATTGGTCAAAAGCATGGCATAAGCACTTGGCATATTGTATTGGGTATATTGTTTATCCACCCGATTCATATCAGCGTTATACACGGCAAATGCCTCTTCTAGTTGCGCTTGAGTTGGCGCAAGACTATTCACCACATCGGGATGTAAATCTTTAATTATCGTAGCAATGACCGTTTGAACTTCACTATCATGCGCACGAACAAATGAGTAATTTGGTGTTGCCACATTTTCAGTGGCATCGTTAGCACGATTAATCATAAAGTATTCTAGGAAACGTCGCATGTCAGCACGATTATCAACTTGTTTTGTCAATGAAAAGAGTAATTGTTGCTGCGTATACGTGTCCATTGTCAATTGATTACTACCCGTTTTTGACATGTATTCCGCATCATTAGCAGACCAATCTTCCAAAATAGATAAATGTTGGTTAGCATTAGTGTCAGATAAACTAGTGCCATACGCTAATTTAAAGTAACCAGAAGCGATCTGCAACAAATCAGCGTCCACGTTATCAACAGCATCAACTCTAATACCATCGAAATTAGCCGTTGGATCATTAGCTGTAATTGAACCAAAATTCATTAAATAGTACAACCAGTTAAGTTGCTCAGCTTGAACTACTGGATTGGAATTATCAACATCGTTGGCTAATAATAATTCAAACCCGCCTTCAGATTTATCAGTGTCATAACGCGTTGTACCAGATTGATTAGTCGGGGTTCGATTAAGCAAGCGAAAATTCGAATTAGCATCTGGCGTCAATGGACTATTAACATACGTTAATGCGCCGCCTTGTAAGTGATCATTGCTTGGTGATTCACTCACCTCGTTCCACTGTGGTTGTGTATTAATAAACTGAGTCATCAGTGTTCTTAACCAATCAGTTGATTTTTCTTGGCTAATTCGCATCTCAATATTTTTTTGAACAGCTCTCACAGCGTCATTCATAATGGCAAGATCACTAGCGGTTGTAAATGGTGCGTTAATCGAGAGCAAACCATTTGCAGCCATCATATTGAGATAATTGACCTCGGTCACAATATCCGGTTGCCAAGTGATTAAAATGGGACGTTTATCCTCAGCAGTAGATGGCCTCCATGACTCACCATTTTCCAATATTTCTTTAGGTCTGTACCAACTTTCTGCCGTCAGATAGCCATTGATATTATCAAAGCTGGCGGCTGTATTATCATAGGCAGCATTATGAGCTGTGTAATCCGAGTTGTCGATTGTAACGCCAGTTTTAATGGTTGAGGCATCAGTATTATCTGCTTCACCAGTTGTGCTATTGAAGAAAGTTACGACACCATTTAATACTGCTGTGTAACCCTTCATTAATTTACCAGTGCTGTCAAAATAATAGGTCTTGCCATTAATTTGTTGCACCCCGGATACCGCATTACCGTTGGAATCAAAGTAATATTTATCTCCGTTGGCTGCCGTTAAATAATCCCCTTTGACTTGGGCACCATTAAGACTAAATCCCTTAATAGTGTCTCCAATTTTGTGTAGCCCTACCAGTGCATCGCCACTGTCGTCATCAAAATAATAGGTATTACCATTAATTGTTTTGTATGCGCCTTTCAAAACTGTGCCATCAGGATTAACGTATCTGATCTGATTATTTGTTGTCAATAACCCTGTCTCAATCGCTGCATCACTATTTTGTGTTGTTTCTACGTCATTATTAGTTTGAGCTGTTGTTTCCTGAGTGTCTGTTGATTGGCTATTCGTTGTATCGCCTGTTTCAACTTTTGGCGTGGTGTCTTTTGACTCATCATTTTGATCTGTTGGCGTCTGAATATCGGTGTTATCAGCTTGAGTATCATCCAAATTTGGATTAACTGTCGTCGTTACAGATGCATCCATACTAGTGCCCTGATCTGTTGCTACATCCTGCGTCGTTGTTGTAACCGATGGATCATTTACATTTTGATCAGCACTTACACTAGCTTGATTCACCATCAAAAAAGCAGTAGTCAAACCAGCAACCACCCAACTTTTTTTTGACTTATAAAGCTTCTTTCTTGCCACGGATTTCTCTCTCATAATACTCATTCTCCATAATTTTTTAACCACGTTTTCATTTAACGCGATTTGTAAATTGTATCACATTTTTTGGCAAACGTTTGTCAAAAAATCGTAAAAATTAATTTCTTTATGGCTTGATTATTTTAAATCAAGGCATCCGTCAATCCCTTATTTAGCAGCATTTTAGATTTTATTTTGATAATTGTGTCAGAAGCGGTCACAATATCGTCGGAAAAAAATAACGATATAATTCGTTAATATCGTTGTTATATTCACAATGTTTATTCGATTTTTCGAACTAACTTCAGGCTTTTTTTATGAGTTATTTTACACCAAAAATGAGTGATATTAAAAATCGCTGATGATATTAATTCATCAGCGATTTTTGTGTCGTTCTTAAAAATTTGTGTTACGTCAAATGTCATTAGTCACGATACAATTCTAACAGTCGTTGACGTAAAGCATCATCATAAGCCGTTAGGTATAAACCATATTTACCACGTTTCATCAAAACATTTAAAACGTTGGCAATGAAAGCTTTAAATTCGGCTTTTGTAAACTGCTTATCCTGACGTTTCTTAAATATTTCCTTGTGTGAATATTTCTCTGGCAAAATAGTCATGCTGTCTGTTTTTGCATCATAGCCAAACGATGGTCCAATAATCATCCCCACAAAATTCAAATCAAAACCCTGCAAGGTATATATTGTTCCAACTTGCTTAATAGAGTATTCACGTTTAGCCCAGTGTGTGCGTTGTGGATCCCATTCATCCCAAGGCAGTGAAAAGCTATCCATTTCAACGTTATGACGGCCATCAATCCTTGGAAATCCTGACGTTGCAACAACTCGGCTTAACCCGACTGACTTATTTTTTTGGATAATGTTATCATAGAGTTTCCCAGCTTTATCAAAAACTTTAAACTCGAAGTCACTATCATTTGGAAATGGATATAATGGTTTTTCAGCTGTTAGATCGTCCATCCATTTTACTTGTGACTCACTGGCAATCATGCGGTACTGAAAATTCATATCAAACAACTTATGTGGCCGATTGCCGATTGTTTTGTATAAAAAGTCTTTTGACCAATACATTTTTGATTGAAAAACTTGTGCAAAATCATAAACAACTACCACAATTTTAGCTAAATCCATTAAATCAGTTAGTTGATTGTTGCCGTTATAATGCATATAAGGTTCGGGCTTGGACAATAATAAATGCGCTTCATCCACAAAAATAACATCATATCGCCAATGGTTTTTTTGAGCATGATTAATCAGTGGCGTCGGGCGCGTAATATCTCGCTCTCGCATACCCGGAATACTTTCCGCAATGTCTTTATAGGCTTTGAAGAGTTCAGGATGATTAACCACCAAGGCTGTTTTATAACGCTTATCAGTCATATATTTAGTGACAAGATCCATCAACACAACAGACTTGCCTGTACCAGCTGCCCCCTGAATAATCGCAACAGCGTGGTTGTTATTTGCAACACTAGTGCCGATATAATCATTGATATCGCCAATGACACGTTCTTGATCTTGTGACAATTGATCGACAAAAAATTGTTTTTTGAGTTGTTCGTTCATTTCAGCCATGGTTTATTTCTCACTTTCAACACCATCGTTGTTAAATCATTATCCGGCACAAATGCAGTTATTTTGTAGCATAATGCACGGCCGCGGCTCCCAAATTAAATCTAGAAATAACAACTTTTTGAAACTTTAATCGCAGCATTACTTGACCCAATGTCATATAATCCATAAAGTTTTCAGTCGTTTCATCTAAATATTTATAAGCCGAGTATTTACCATTGGCAAAATATTTTCCCAGCAATGGCATCACTTGTCCAAAATATAAGCGCCAAAAGGGCTTAACAATAGGATTATCTGGTTGAGATGTTTCAAGAACGACGAGTTGTCCACCCGGCTTAAGCACTCTATACATCTCACGTAACCCTTGAATTGGATCAGGCAAGTTTCTAAGACCAAAACCAATAGTCACAATATCAAAATGATTATCTTCAAATGGCAGTGACATAGCATCGCCTTGCACTAGTGTGATCTTATCTGCATAGTCACTCAAGTCGACTTTATGTTGCCCAACTGTGAGCATTTCCCGACTAAAATCCAACCCCGTTATTTTTGCTGTGGGGTCGCTTTTTTCTGCCAAGGCAATTGCCCAATCAGCCGTTCCAGTTGCTAAATCAATAATTTCAGCACCTTTTGGAAAAACCATTTTTTTCATAACTTTTTGTCGCCAATTTTTATGCGTTCCCAAACTAATAATATTGTTCATTTTGTCATATTCTGGCGCAATGGTATTAAACAGGGATTGTACATCAGTATTTTTAGGTGATAGGGTCATGTTAGCTCCTTCAATCGTGTGATTTCTGCTATGAATTTGATGCGCTGCGTCTTACCACTGGCAGTTCGATGCCAGTCGTTTGCAAAATAAAACCGTTTGGGTACTTTGTAATGTGCTAGTTTTTCGCGTCCGTAGGCTTTTAAGTTGGCTAAGGATAGTTCGCTACCCGCCACAATCGCCACTGGCACTTGTCCCCACTGTTCATCAGGAACACCAACCACCACAATGTTGTCAATCTCTGGCAACTTTAAATAAACTGATTCTATTTCATCTGGAAAAATATTTTCGCCACCAGAACTGATCATATCACCTTCACGACCCTGCACAAACAAGAATCCATCATCATCTAGATAACCAAAATCTTCAGTGTTAAACCACCCGTCATGGCACTTTTCTGCTAATTTATTTGGCTGATTAAGGTAACCAGTTGTCAACGTTGGTGACTTAATCCAAATATTACCCATTCTAACTGGCACGCCAAGATGATCAGCAATTTTCAAGCTCACTGGAAATAATGGTTTACCGACCGATCCTAATTTTTCATCGGCGTATTCAGCGTCTAAAGCAATCACTTGCGAGGCAGTCTCAGTCATGCCATAAGACTGAATGATTGGAATATGATGGGCCTGTGCTCGCTTTAATGTTGCGCGATCCGTGGGACCGCCACCTAATAGCATCGTACGAAATCCACTATTATAAGACACATTTTCCGGCAAATCGTTTAACAGTTGTTTAAGCATCACAGGCACTACCGACATAGTCGTAATATGACTATTAACGAGCAGCTCGTTCGCTTGATGCGCATTAAATTTTGGTAACAGCACCACGCGCATGCCATAAATCAGACCCCGCATTAAAATTGAGAAGCCACTAATGTGAAAAATAGGCACAGCTGTTAACCAAGCGTCATCAGCAGTCAACCCCAAATTTAGAGCACTGCCCATAGCTGAAAAAAAGTGATTATTGAAGGTTTGCATCACACCTTTTGGTTTACCAGTAGTGCCAGAAGTATACATAATACTGGTAACAGCATCATCAGGAAAATTTTTAACCAAATCTAGTCGTGTTGATTTTTCAGTTGACAACGCACTAATAGTTAATTGTTTATCCACATTTAACTGATGCTGATAGTCTTCATCTGTGATCAAAAGCGAAATATCAGCATCTGTCAATTGATAGTTAATTTCATCAACTGACAAACGGCGATTAATAAAAACAATCGTTTTGCCAAGTTGCTGTACTGCCATAATCGTCAAATAACTCGCAATTGTGTTCGTGACAATTAAGGCAATCCTTGGTTTTGTTCCCGCCACTACCGTCAATCGCTCAGCAATTTTTTTTGTTCGATCAGCAACTTCTTGAAAGGTCAGTTGCTGCCCTTTTTCCTGCACAGCAACGCGATTAGGCGTGAGTTGTGCACGTTTTATCAACCAGTTTTCCATTTTTCTATCATACCGCAGAATGCACTAAAAAAAAATAGACGTCATCGTCTATTGCATTGTAGTCGTTAGCCCTAAAATATCAATGGCTTTTAAATAATCTGCCACTGTAATTTGCTCACTGGTTCTTAGCAAATGAAAAGTCCCACCCATATTTTGAGCGACAAATCCTGAATCCAAGACACCATTTCTTTGATAAAAATGATAACGTTGCAACCGTTGTTGTTCATTGTCTGCATCGGTACCAATAATTTCAGATTCCAAAATAATGCCACCCGTATACTGTTGTTTCAAAAATGATAGCATTTGACTACCAATTCCTTTACCGCGAATAGTTGCATCAACGGCGAAATATAGAATAAATGCTTTATCATCTGCCAATGTCACTAAAAATAAGATACCAGCAACACGATCATCACTTTTAAACGTTAACATTTTAATCTGGTTATTGTCATTCACCTTTTGCTTTAAGGATTTGAACGGCAAACGTTCATGGGCTGGAAAAGCGTTTAAATAAATATTTTGCCAATTTGTTTCATCAGTGATATTGAAGTTTGTTAATGTCATATCGTTATCCTTTTGATAAAATTCATGCGTCATCTCTATTTTATCATAGTTATAATAGCCAGTTGCTTGCGCGAACATTTGTTCCGTGTTCATGTTATAATGACTGTACCGGGCAAATGATTTTTTCATTCGCCAAATAAAAAAATAGAGGTACTCTTATGACTTCTCAAAATGATACATACACACTTGCAAATGGTACTAAAATTCCTGTTATTGGATTTGGTACATGGCAAAGTGCTGACGGAGATGTTGCTTATCAAGCTGTTCGTTGGGCATTAAAAGCCGGCTATCGTCATATTGATACTGCAGCAGCTTATGGTAATGAAGAATCTGTTGGTCGCGCTATCAAAGATTCTGGCATTAACCGTGAAGACCTATTTGTCACAACTAAGCTTTGGAATGACGCACATTCATTTGAAGCAGCTCAAAAAGCTTTAGATATCTCCCTACAAAAGTTAGGGCTAGACTACGTCGATCTCTACCTGATTCACTGGCCAAATCCTGCAGCAATCAAAGCTCAGGGTCAAAATGCTTGGGAAAAGGCCAACGCTGAGACATGGCGTGCCTTTGAAACTGCCTACGAAGCTGGAAAAGCCAAAGCAATCGGTGTTTCTAATTTTCAAATTCATCATCTCGAGAGTTTGGCAAAAACACAAAAAATTGCACCAATGGTTAATCAAAACTTTTTGAACCCTTCTGACACGCAGGACGAACTTGTCGCTTATGACAAAGCACATGACATTGTCAGTGAAGCCTATTCGCCACTGGGCACTGGACGTTTAGTAGATTTGCCACAAGTTACGACAATTGCGGAAAAATATCACAAATCCGTCCCACAAGTGCTCATTCGATGGTCTCTGGAAAAGGGATTTTTGCCACTGCCAAAATCAACGCATGAAAACTACATTAAGGCTAATTTAGACGTTTTTGATTTTGCCTTAACTAATGATGAAGTGTCCGAACTTGATTCGCTTGCTGGCGTCGGTGGCACACATACCAATGCTGACACGGCTAATTTTTAGTCCTAAATGTCATCACTGACTGCTATCACCGTTTAATGGTCCGCTGAATATTCAGCGGATTTTTTTATTGTTAATGTTTGATACACGTAATGATTGTCTACTTTAAATGTTCGAAATAACCGTCAATCACTCTTTATTTTTATGCGCGATATGACTAACAACATAAAATGACGCCAAAGCAACTATGATAATAATCGCGTAACTATTTTTACCAAACTGGCTCCTAAAAATTATGTCTTGCACACTCGGTATTCTAATAATCAGTGACAGTATGCCAAAAACCAAGGCTGCAAACAGCATTGGAAAGTTAAATTTTCGATCATTTGAACGTAACCACCAAACGATGAAGCCCGCCATAATCAACACAGACACCATAACACCAGTAAGACCATTTAGTGAAAAGATCAAGGGCGTTTTAACAAAGAAAAGAATCAAATACACAGGTGCCAGTATGGCGCTCGCTAAAACAAAATAAGTCACATATCTGACCACTTTGTTTGACATAAAACGGTTAATTACATAGATTGACCGCGCTATTTGCTTCAAAATTAACATGCTTGCTAGGCAAGTATAGATGCCTGCCAAAATCATATTTCCCAAATCAATCTTTGCATTAGGATTTGCCAGAACTGGCAATAAAGTCATAATTGCAAAACTAAACAACCCCGTCATGGCTAGCTTAACTGTATCAGTAATACAATTAGGAATCGATTTTAAAATATCATCCGCTACCATTTTCGGCGACTTACCAAAATACTTGTTCGCATCAATGTTTTCTCGTTGTGCATCAAGAATATCTTCTAAAATTTCAAGTAATATATTTTCCACAACAGTTTCTTTTTTGGTAATACTGCCAAGTCTCATGTATATCAAAAAATCACTATAAAACACCTCATTTTTTAGATTGAGTTCTTTTCGCAAGCTATTGTTCTTTTCAATCAATTTTTGACTACTATTCATTTTCTTCCCCCAAAATGCTATTCATACTGTGACTAATGCCCAGCCACTCACGACTAAAAACTTGTTTTTCTGCTTTGCCGGCATCGGTTATGTAATAATATTTTCTCGTTCTCAAGCCATCAGAGGCTTGAATTTGGTATTTAATCAAGCCTTTTGTTGTCATATTGGTGAGCAACGGATAAATCGTGCCTTTAGGAACATCCCCTAGACCATATTCCGACATTTTTTTCATGATACCATAACCATAATTTGGTTCTTTATCAAGTAGAATGAGCAAAAAGCCTTGTAAAATACCTTTTCTAAGTTGACTAGCTATATTTTCTGACAAGTCACTAATTCTCCATTCTATTCATGGTTTGTTAAGCATACCATATAACATTTGACAATTCAAACAACAAAATAATGACTCTGTCGGTTTTGTACTTGATATCATGAATATTCAATGATAAAATTAAAATAATTTATGAAAAGATGAGGGACTTACTGTTGAACAAATAAGCTATTTACCGAAAATGACGGAAACACTTGTTAGCGGTGTAGGCAAGTGTGTTGATTTTCGAGATTTGGTTTAATCGTTCATAGGGTGGGTCTTTTTAGTTGCCATCAAATTTACCATCTCGACAATCAATGAATAAATTTTTGATGAGGTGATTTATGGTGGATATTGAGATAAAACATTTGTATTTTGGATTTGATCAACAGGGTACGCAACTTTTTTCAGATATCAATTTGAGGCTATCTACCCAATGGAAGTTGGGTTTGATTGGTCGTAATGGACGTGGTAAAACAACGCTTTTACGACTACTGATGGGAGACTATCATTATACTGGCGACATTAGTCAAGACAGCAAATTTACGTATTTTCCCCAGACAATTAAAGACCCACAGCAGTTAACTTATAACATTTTACAGGCGCTATCAAACTTCGATTTTTGGCAAATCTCACGTGAACTCACCTTGTTAGGATTAACAGATGATATCCTCTGGCGCAAATTTTCAAGCTTATCTGGTGGTGAACAAACCAAAGTTTTACTATCACTTTTATTTGTCGACGATATCAGTTTTCCATTAATTGACGAACCGACTAATCATTTAGACCAAGCATCACGACAACAAGTTGCTCACTACTTAAAGGAAAAGAAACAAGGTTTCATTGTAGTCAGCCATGACCGCAAATTCATTGACGAAATTGTTGACCATACCTTATCAATTGAAAAACATAAAGTTTTGTTGCAAAAGGGTAACTTTCAAGTATATGATGACCAAAAAAAGCAAACAGACGCCTATGAAAAAGAGCAAAATGATCAGTTAAAAAAAGAAATTAAACATATCAAACGGGTATCAAAACTGTTGCCACATGGGCTCTCCAACGTGAAAATGAAACGAATGATTCTGCTGCACGCCGTCTCGCCAAGAAACAAGCAAAACGATCTAAAGCGATTGCTAAACGTTCTGAAAGCAAAGTTGATGCAAAAGCGGCGCTTTTAAAAAATATTGAATCAGTATCACCACTAACGTTAAATTTCACCCCAACAGCTCACCAACAGTTACTCAAAGTAGAAAATCTACAATTAAACTATGACAAACCATTATTTGAACCAATTTCGTTTGAACTTAATCTCGGTGAAAGATTAGCTATTCAGGGTAACAATGGTGCCGGTAAATCATCTCTTGTACAATACTTACAAGATAATTTTTCTGGTACTGCAACTGGGAAAATGCATCACCCAAAAAGCCTAACCATCAGCTATCTCAGACAGAATTATGATGATAATCATGGCACACTAGCTGAGTTTGCCTTGGCAAATCATTTATCCTATGAAGATTTACTCAATAATCTTTTCAAACTTGGCCTTGAACGTCACGTTTTTCAAAATCGAATCGAGCACATGAGTATGGGACAACAAAAACGCATTGAATTGGCTAAGTCCCTTATGACACCAGCCGAATTGTATATTTGGGATGAACCTTTAAATTATCTTGATGTTTTCAATCAAGAGCAAATTGCTAACATTATCAACCAAATACAGCCAACGATGATAATTATCGAACATGATACTAATTTTTTGGCAAGAACGTCGACAAAAACGCTTCATTTAGAGACGACCGCACCAAAAAAGCCTAACATTTTAGACAACTAATATTGTCTAAAATGTTAGGCTTTTTGAAAAATGAGAGCATGTTTGTTTCACGTGAAACATTACACACTACGCTTTTTGAAAATCAGATATGCAATACCATACATCAGTGCAATGTAGATCAAATAAGCTACAATTAACTCATTTTGTGATATGTGCATCGCTTGTTTCAATATGTTTGGTGACAACATTCCTATGTTAGACATACCGAGATAAATATTAAATGGATTCCATTTTAGAAACGGCGCTAAATCAATTAATTTTAATGAAATAGCACTTAATATTGGTGTTGCCACAATCATCACAACACCTAATCCAATTGCTGCTCCAGAACTTTTAACTAAATTCGTAATCATCAACACTAACGCAGCCACAAATATCATTTGGATGGCTGTATCAAGCATGCCAATCCCCATAGTTTGCCAGCTATTACCTGTATACCCGAGAGATTTACTGAAATCATACTTTGGTATAAACAAAGCAACCGCTAAGACAGTCCCAATAAATGCTGTGACAAACAAACCAATATAGACACTCAAGTTCAACAACAGCTTACTTACAAAGACACTGCCGCGACTAAAGCGACGTGATAACAATGGTCGAATAGTGCCAAAGCCAAATTCTTGAGATACTGACAAAGCAGTAATAATAATACCGGCCATTTGTACGTACAGTAGTGCTTGGCCCAAATTAATTACTGATGCCATAGTTCTTTGTGATTTAAAAATACCAATAATAGCTATCGGAAAAGCAAAGCTCAAAATTAACCAAATATATAATTTATTTTGCTTAAAAGCTTTATAATACTCTTGTTTCATCAATGTTAACACGACTTATTCCCCCTTATCGTCTGCTGCCAGCATATCCAACAACGACTTTTCCAAATTCCCAGTGATGGTATTAAGTGTTAAAATTTTAAGATTAGCTTGATTAATCGCTGAAATAACTTCTTGCAAACTTTCCGCCCCAGTAATTTGCAGGTGCCCATCATCAATACTTGCCTGCCAATTATGCTCTTGAACAACTAGCAATGCTGCCTCATTGTCATTAGTATCAACTGTCCAGCGCACTTTATCGTGGCTAAAGAAATTAGACATCGTGTCTTTTTCGATAATTTTGCCATGATTAATAATCACAACATCATCAACCAACTTTTGCAATTCATCTAACAAATGACTTGATATCAAGAATGCTGTGCCTTCATCAGCCAAAGAGCGAATTAATTCACGCAAATCATGAACTGATTGTGGATCTAATCCGTTCATTGGTTCATCTAAAATGACCAGTTTTGGATTTCTAATCAGCGCAATTGCAATACCAAGACGTTGTTTCATCCCCAATGAAAAGTTTTTGGCCTTTCGTTTTCCAAAGTTATCGCCATCGATTTGTGTTTTATGCATGAGCATTTTAAAATCTGCAGGTGATTTTGTATCCATTGCATACAACTTCAAATGTTCTAAGGCTGTCAAATTAGGATAAATTGACGGATACTCAATCAAATTACCAATTTTATCCAATGCTTGATGATTACTAAACGTCACAGGTTGTCCATCAAACGAAATTGTACCTGATGAATAACTCATTAATCCAGTAATCGCACGCATTGTCGTTGACTTTCCAGCACCGTTGGGTCCAATTAATCCAACAATATGGCCGGCTTCAACCTCAAAACTAACTTGATCCATTGCGGCACGTGCCCCATATTTTTTGCTAACGTTTTTTACTTCTAATAATGCCATTATTTCCCCTCTATATTTATGCAACTAATTTGAATGTATTATCTTTCCCAAGATAACTTAGGTTTAAAAACAAAAATGAACGTGGTGATGCTGAAAATTGCTGGAAACAACAGTTTGTCTAGCAAACCACCACTAGCATTAAGCTGTAATATCAACATTGATAGAAAAACAAATATCACAACCGGCCATTTAAGATAGGTTAATCGTACCGGTTCATCTTCAGTATCAACACCAACATGATCAACCAAGTAATAACTAATCGTCAGTGCCACTAATGAAATACCGATAATAGCCAGTACCGATGTCATCAAATCGTTAATAAAATACTGTCTTGATAACATTTGATCCGCAGACGTGTGGGTGATAGCTTCAAACACAACGATAAGATAGATACTTCCTGCAACTTTTTGCCAGATAGGACCTATAACCAAACTGACACCAAGAACTAGGCTAGCAAACAGTAAACTAAACGTACCATTGATAATATTACTTCTTAACGCATGCGCCCAATCGCTAGGTTGCATGGTAATCGTTAAAAGCAAATCAATCATAGCTGCAAATGCAATCGGTGCGATTATCAGCCAAAATACTTTACTCAACAATATTTGTCGACGTGACATATTTTGTGTGACTAACCAAGCATCAAGATGCCGTGTTTTATCATTATAAAAGGAAAGTAGTGCCGCAAATTGCAAAATAATCATTAATTGACTGCTAAGTTCACTTGCATCATCGCCAACAGAAGCTGTACCAGAATCAATAAAGCTTGTACCAATAATAATTGCAGACACTGCAATGCCCAAAAAAGCAATTAATATCAACTGAGGTGCTTTCATTTTGCCATAAATTTTTATCGCACGTAACATTACTCACCCTCCAATTCTTTTTGCCAAGCATGGGCTTCACTTGCAAAGCTAGCACGGAAAATGTCTTCACTACCAATAGGCAATTCTTCAATAAACTTAAAATCTGATCCGGCTAGTTTGATCCCAATGCTCTCATCGAAATCACTAAAGACAACCGTTACGATATGACCAACGTGAGCAATAATTGTGCCATTGTCACGCAAAAACGCCAACATTTCATCATTGTCATAGGCTACTTGATACTTTTTGATGTTGTTATTGTTTTCAATAGCAAATGTCATATTAATGCTACCGTCTTTCAATAATAAGATACGATCAACTAATGTATCAAGCTCTATTAAGTTATGCGAAGCAATCAAAACCGTCGTGTTATTTTTGTTCACACGATCGATAATCAACTGCTTAACTTGATCTCTTATTAAAACATCTAATCCATCTAACGGCTCATCTAACAAAACGTAGCGGGCGCGGCTGGCAAAACCCACAATGATTGTAAACAGTGCACGCATACCCTTAGAATAAGTTTGTACACGTTTTTTACTATTCAGATTAAATTGCTTAATGCGCTCATCATACCAATCAGAATCAAAGTCTTTGTAGGACAACGACAAAATTGATTTAATTTTGTTTGGTGTATAATAAGCCAACCAATTTTCAGGCATATCAACATAGAATAGCTGATCATGCGCACTAGTCGTCCGCACATAGTCTTGATCATCAAGTCCAATCCGTCCAAAATCAGCTTTCATTTCACCGACAATTGTTCGAAAGAGTGTCGTCTTTCCGGCACCATTACGACCAACAAGACCAACAATTTCACCTTCATTTAATTCAAAGCAAACATTTTTTAGAACTTGCTGATGCTGTATTTTTTTTGAAATATTTTCCAAAATCAATGTCATTGTTTCTCTCCGTACAATTCATCAATCCAGCTGTGAAGCTGATTCGGGCTAATTGAAACCCGTTTGGCTTCAATTGTTACTTCTGTTAGCTTGTTTTTGAGCTGTTCAACAAGTTCATTATCCGCATTTTCCCCATTTCTGCGAATAAAAGTCCCTTTTCCAGTTACAGTCTCGATTACGTTTTGCGCTTCAAGTGCTTTATATGCCTTGGCTACCGTGTTTGGATTTAATCCCTCAATTAATGCCATTTCACGGACCGATGGTAATTTTTCACCAATCACTAACACGCCGGCAGCAACTTGCGCTTTGATTCGCCACATTAACTGCTCGTATAGTGGTTGGTTTCTTTGTATTTGCGCCATTTGTGAGCTCCCGATTAAGATTTGGTGCTTTAAGTAACCGCACCACTGTCATGTTTAACTGAGTTTCATTCCCCATGTCCCCAAATGTACTACGTGTACTATGTTACACGGTACACTTAAATCTGTCAATTCCTTTTGCTCACCATACTGACTTGTTTTTTTAAGTTTACAGTTGTAGACTATAGATATGAACACAACAATATCAACAAGTGAATGGCAAATTATGCGTGTCATTTGGACGTTAGGAGAAGCAACTAGCAATCAAATTATCCGTATTTTGTGCGCGGAAACAGATTGGCAACCATCAACCGTTAAAACCTTGATTACACGTCTAATCAAAAAGGGCATTATTAGCCACAATGGTGCCGCCAGAGACCGTATATATACTGCAACTATTACAGAAAAAGTAGCAATGGTTGACACATTATCTACGACATTGCACGAAATGTGTGCCATGTGCGTTGGTGATGCACTAGTCAATGCCTTAGCCGATACGCCATTATCTCAAACAGACATTAGCCACTTACAAGCTTTGCTGGCAAAAAAATCAAAAACTGCTCCGCCAACAATAGCTTGTAACTGCATACCAAAAGGTTGGGAGGCCTGCCACGATGACAGAGAAAAAAAATAATCACACAATGTCACAAATGACACATGAACACCACATGGATCATGACCATAATATGTCAATGATGTCCGATTCTGAGATGGATATGTCAGCCATGCCAATGCACCACCATGATGCTGATATGGGTATGGCAGGCATGGACATGAACGATATGAAAAGACGCTTCTGGATATCATTGATCTTAATGATTCCGATTCTCTTTATTTCGCCATTTATGGGTGTCAATCTACCATTTACCATAGTGTTCCCAGGCAATGCTTGGGTTTCTGCCTTGTTGTCCGCCATGTTGTACGGTATTGGCTCACAGCCATTCTGGGTAGGTGCGCGTCAAGAGTTACAAGCTAAAAAGCCAGCAATGATGAGTCTCATCACAATGGGCTTAAATGTCACATTTTGGTATTCTATCTACGCTTTGATTGCCACACAAGTCTTTCATCATCACGTAATGGATTTCTTTTGGGAATTTGCAACGCTTACCGTAATCATGCTACTGGGTCATCGGATTGAGATGTCAGCAACCATGAAAGCAGGTGATGCCACCGCTAAACTGCGAGAACTTCTACCCCAGATTGCTCACGTTAAACATGGCGATCATATAATGGATATGCCAATTACCACCCTTAAATCAAACATGGTGGTGCGCGTTTTGGCAGGAGAATCTTTCCCAGCTGATGGTATCGTGATAAATGGCAATAGTCAGGTCGATGAATCACTAATGACAGGTGAAAGCCAGCTCATTGATAAATCAACCGAGGCTACTGTATATGGCGGTACTATAAATGGTAATGGTACGCTAGAAGTTAAACTCACCACGGTAGGTGCGCAATCATTTATTGGTCAATTACAACAAACTTTGCTCACATCACAAGATAAAAAATCACAAGTCGAAACGATCGCTGATCGTGTCGCCTCTTGGCTGTTCTGGGTAGCGCTTGTTTTCGCACTTGGTGCCCTGATTATTTGGACGCCATTACGAGGATTTGGCTTTGCAACAAATATTGCTGTGACGGTCCTCGTGATTGCATGCCCACACGCACTTGGGCTGGCGGTTCCCTTAGTCATTAGCCGTACAAGAGCAATTGCTGCAGCGCAAGGCATCCTGATCAAAAACCGCAAAGCATTGTCGGCATCTAATCAACTCCAATACGCGTTGATGGACAAAACCGGTACATTAACAACCGGCCAATTCACTGTGCAACAACTTGTAGCCTATCAAGATAATCAATCTCATGTTTTGGCAATTATGAGTGCACTCGATCAACAATCAACACATCCGCTGGCGCAATCAATTATTAGCTATGCGCAATCTCAAGGCGCACCAACACTGTCAGCACAACACGTTGAAAACATAGCAGGATATGGCGTTTCAGGTATGATCGAAGACAATCACTACCTATTGGTGTCCGCACGATACTTAACTGAACATCATATTGACTTTGAACCACTAAACACAGACGGTTCTATTTCATATTTGCTTAACCATGATAAGGTGATAGCTGCCATTGCACAAGGCGATAGTGTTAAAGAATCAGCACGTCAGTTTATTGATGATTTACATGCGCAACATATTATTCCAGTTCTTGTCACGGGTGATAACGAAAAATCGGCAAAACGTGTTGCCCATGAATTAGGCATTGAAGCCATTCATGCTGGTGTGTCTCCTCAAGAAAAGATTGCCCTAGTTGCTGAATACCAAAAGCGTGGCGCTGTCATGATGATTGGAGATGGCATTAATGATGCACCAGCACTAGCGCACGCTGATTTAAGTGTTGCCATTGGCGCTGGTACCCAAGTTGCCCAAGCCTCCGCTGATACCGTCCTTATTACTAATCATCTGCCAAAAATCATCGACTTCATTCGTTTGGCAAAACATGGCAATACAAAGCAAGTCCAAAACTTATGGTGGGGTGCAGGATACAATATTATTACCATTCCGTTAGCCGCGGGTGCTTTATCTTTCATTGGTCTTATGCTCAATCCAATGATTGGTGCTATTGTTATGTCTTTTTCAACCATTGTCGTTTCCTTAAATGCGCTGACACTTAAAGGGTAAAATATTAACTATTTAATCAAATATTAAAAATTACCATTTCTTTAATAACCACTTAATATAAACGTGTAGAATAGTAAGTGTTGATAATTTTATACCCATAAGGAGAATCTTACATGCGTAAGTATATCGCAGAATTTCTAGGCACATTCATGTTGGTTGGGGTTGGAACAGGTAGTATCGTCTACTCTGCTGCATCCACACAATCACCATTGACAGTTGCACTAGCCTTTGGCCTTGCTTTAGCAATTGCCATTTACACATTTGGTCCAATTTCTGGCGGCCACTTTAATCCAGCTGTTTCGTTGTCAATGGCTATCCAAAAAAGACTCTCATGGGTTGATTTTGGTGGTTATATCGTGGCACAATTCCTCGGTGCAATTGTTGCTTCAGCAGCTGTTTATGGCGGTGTTGCCGCTTACTTGAAGTCTTCAACTGTTTCCACAGCATTATCTGGACAAACAATGACCGTCAGCCAATTCGTTTCTTATGTTGGTTTGGGTCAAGCAAACTATGCCACTGGTGAACGTCTTAACGCTTTTGCGTTTGAGTTCGTCTTGACATTCTTGTTCGTACTTGTAATCTCAATTGTCACCAAGTTGACTAACGTTCCAGCCCCATTGGTTATTGGCCTTTTCTTAGCCGTTTTGATTATTGTAGCCCTACCAATTACAGGCGGATCATTCAACCCAGCCCGTTCATTGTCACCAGCAATCTTTGTCGGTGGTAAAGCACTCAAGCATTTGCTAGTCTATATTCCAGCACAGCTAATCGCTGGTGCATTGGCAGCATTTGCCGCTAACTACTTCAACAAAGCCAGTGACGAAAAAGCCGTAAAAGCCTAAAGTTTATAAAGATTGACTAACATTGTCAATCTTTTTTTGTTTCTAGAAATAAACGTGTATAATGGAATTTATTGGTAATATTACACACAAGGAGAATTTTTCATGCGTAAGTATATCGCAGAATTTCTAGGAACATTTATGTTAGTGTTCTTTGGAACTGGTAGTGTTGTTTATTCAGCTATTACGACACAATCACCTATCACAATTGGTTTGTCATTTGGTTTGGCATTGGCCGTTGCCATTTATGCTTTTGGTCGAGTTTCTGGTGGACACTTTAACCCAGCCGTATCACTTTCGATGGCAATTCAAAAGCGTTTGTCATGGGTCGAATTTGTCGGCTATGTATTAGCACAACTGATTGGTGCTATTGTCGCTTCTGGTGCTGTCTATCTTGGCGTTACAGCTTATCTAAAGTCACCATCAGTTACAACTGCTTTGTCAGGTCAATCAATGACAGTCAAACAATTCGTCACTTTGGCTGGTCTTGGTCAAACAAACTTTGCTGATGGACAAGGCTGGTACGCTTTCGCCTTTGAATTGATTTTGACTTTCTTGTTTGTTTTGGTCATTTCAATTGTCACTAAATTGGCTAATGTACCGGCGCCATTGATTATCGGTTTGTGGTTAGCTGTTCTAATCATTGTTGCATTACCTATTACAGGTGGTGCTTTCAACCCTGCTCGTGCCTTAGGTCCTGCAATCTTTGTTCAAGGTAAAGCACTTGGTCACGTTTGGGTTTACCTAGTGGCTGATCTACTAGGTGGTGCTTTGGCAGCATTTGCCGCTAACTTCTTCAACAAGGGTGTTACGAAAGAAGCATAATGTTTTTACTAAAAAGAAGCTCATCACGAGCTTCTTTTTTATTATCGCAATTGCCGTGGAAAGTCATGAGGCAATGGACCTGTAATCGTTTTAACGCCACCATCAAAGGGTAAAGGTAGTTCAATGGTAGCTGAATGCAGCATCAATCTTGGCATATGACGCCCACCATATAGGTCATCCCCAACTATTGGATGACCTATACTAGCTAAATGAACCCTAATTTGGTGCATTCGTCCAGTATCCAAACGAATTCGTAATAGTGAATTTTGATAAACTGTATGTACATTAGTCCAATGCGTTACAGCAAATTGTGCTTCGGCGCCATTGACAGCACGTTTCCTGTCGTCTTTTGCATCAATGCCAATTGGTGTTTTAATTATTCCCTGTTTTGTCGGCATCACACCACTCACCCATGCCAAATAAGTCCGCGTAATTACCTTAGCAGATAATAGCTGGTCAAGTATTGGCACTACTAAAGGCGTTTTTGCAACAATAACGGCGCCGGAGGTAGCCCGATCAATTCGATGTACCATATAAGGCGACGCTTCTACATGGCGCCTTTGAAAATCACCGGCAACGTAATTCAGCAAAGTATCATCTTCTGTGGGTGAATGCGGATGCATTTTCATCCCCGCTGGTTTATCAATCACCACAAGATAATCGTTCTCAAATAAAGTTGTTACCTGCTGATTATAATTTGGTCGATAATTAGAACTACTCGTTCTAAAGTCGTCCTGATCAAACGTCATCACTAAGACATCGTTAGTTGCCAAATAGTAACTAGTCGGGACCATTCTGCCATTCACAGTGAAATGACGCTTAATTCTGAGAGCGCCACGAATACGCTTTGGAATGAGCCATTTGGTCCATAAGGCTTTCACTGATTGTCCTGCGTTATGCGGTGATATAATAAATTGATATTGCCATGTTGTCATAGGATAAGTGCCCACACCTTTAGTTGCTTAGCCCCTTAATTTGACTTTATTGTCATTTTAGTTATACTTAAATTATCTGGGGTGCCTTTTGGCTGAGATATACCCACTGAACCTGCTCATGATAATGCATGCGAAGGGAGATACCACATTGTTTAGCTCATTAATGGCGCAACCTGTAAATTCTCTTGACGGTTGCGCTTTTATTTTTTTGGAGATATGAAGTCTATGCAAAATTCTCGTTCCCGCGTCATCGCTGAAGTGGCTATATTTGCCGCCTTGGCTGTTGTTTTCGATTGGTTGACCCTATTTAAAATGCCACAAGGTGGCGCTGTAACCTTGTCACTGGTCCCAATATTATTTGTTGCATACCGTCACGGTGTAAAAGCCGGTATGATTACTGGATTAATTGTTGGTATAGTGACTTTTATTTTAAATCCGTACTATTTAAATCCATTACAAGTATTTTTTGACTATTTCTTTGCCTACACGCTAGTTGGTCTCGGCGGATTGTTCGAAAGCCAATTAAAATATGCACTCCGTCGAGATGCAACAAGGCAAGCAATGATACTCATATCAATTGGTGCCCTATTAGGTGGTTTGGGTCGCTTTTTTGGTTCCTTTTTGGCTGGTGGTTTCTTTTACGGCGCATTTGCCCCTAAAGGACAAAATCCGTGGCTTTACTCACTAATTTACAACGCAGCTTATGTTATCCCACAAATCCTGTTGACGATTGTTGTACTGATTATTTTGCTTCGCGTTCAACCAAAAATGTTCAAATAAAAAGCCAGTTATTATAACAATTCTGAAGGGAAGCTGTTATAATAACTGGCTTTTTCTCGTGATTGGAGACTCGCGTTTATCAACAACCCGATACTTTACTTTGCCAGATTCCAGATAGACGTACAACAATTGTGTCTCATCGTCATCAAAATAACCCAAATTTACAACAACACGACCCTCATATTCTTCAATACCTTGAAAGGCTTTTTTCATAATGTGATGAATAATCATGGCACTTTCAAGTTGTTCATTAGCCTTATCAACAGCGTCATGTAGACTGTCACCATCATCTAAGTTTTGTTTGATTATCGCAACCTTAATAAACGCTCGAAAGCCATATAACCGAGATTCTTGTTCATCTTCTCGATCGATCGCTTGAACATATCCTTGCTTTTCCCAATAACGAAGTTGCCGTGTCGAAATATTTGTCATACGTGCTAACTCGCCAATACGGAATTGTAAATGATCAAGAGACGGTTTTTTAAAATTTTCTTTGTCAAAATTCATGTCTGTGCCTCTAGAAATAGTGTTCTTTGTCAACTAAGTTGCTAAACACCCCTAATATCTATTTAAATATAGCACATTCCTTTGTTAAAACAAAGCCTGCCACTGTTCTAAAATTGGGCCCATTTCAAAATCTTCTACTCGTTGTAATGAAATATTAGCATAGTATTGTCGCTCTTTTTGAGTACTTAATAGTGGTTGAATAGCTGCTAACAAACCATCAACATCGCCATTCTCGACTAAAATGCCGTATTTACCACCGTCTAGTACCTCCGCAGAACCGGTATTTTTCATTGCGACAATTGGTAACCCAAAGCTCATCGCTTCAGCCAAAACCAATGGCAATCCTTCCCAACGAGACGTCTGTAAGAAAATACTAGCATCACGGTAATGTTGTCGTAATGCCTCATCTTTTAGCCCACCACGGTAAATAATTTTATCGTGCGCCGCATATTTTTCAATTAAGCCTTGAAAAGTTGCCATATCTTCTGGTAGTCCATTACCTGCAATTGCCAGGCGCCAATCATTTGGTAATTTTGAAGCCAATTTCACAGCAAAATCGATGCCTTTATGCTGAATCGCAATTCGAGCTGTAAAGGCAATGATATGCTGTGACAAATCAGCACGACCATTTGGTGTGATAGTCAACGGATTCCATATTTTGACGGCGTGCTTATTGTAGGATTTAAAGCCGGCCAAATCGTAGTCTGTTAACACAACAACAGTATCAAGTGCCCGCAAACCTGCTTCAAATTCAGGCTGCATATCAGCATAGTACTGGCTTTTGTAGGTCGTCACATTATTATGCATCCAACCAATTAACTGTGTATCAGGTAATTGTGGTTTCATAACAGCAGCAAAACTAGACAACAAACCACCTGCTAAAATAACCACCTCGAATTCCCGTGCAAGATCAATAAAATCTTGAATTTGTTCAGCATATTTAATATAAGGCTGTGCATCGTTGGCTAAAGTTAACGGTCTCTTTGCTATGCGTAGCTCCGCTGATAGGGCATAAAAGGCTGGTAAATCAGAAAAGCTGTAATACACAACGTTGTGTTGTTGTGCTAAGGCGTTACCCACGACGGTTGTGGCACGCTTCATGCCCCCAAGACCAATGTTTTCAAGGGCAATGAGAATTTTGGTCATATTTTTACTCCAAACATCATTAATTTCCACTCCAATCATCTGCGTTTCGTGGTAACAATCTCGTGGTATCTGTCGCTTTATCGCGCGACTCTGGTGCGTCAGTAATGTAATCACTTAACGTTGATTGATTGCCATTTTTAGACAGTAAGCTTGTAGATTTTGTCCCTAATTCTTGGTTAATTTTTTTCAATCGTTTGACCGTACTATCTTTACTATAATCATATTTAGAAGGATCAACAGCTTTAAATCCTTTTGGTGTGTAGAAGCGCAGCAAATTTTTCTGATTCAAGTTATCTGACATATCTAATTTTTTGTTCACATAACTTTGAATCTTGTTGACTTTAGCCTGCAACTTTTTATCAGGATATTCAATCAACTGATTCGTTTTCGTATTCCAAATGCGTCCTGACAGACTGGCGTATTCAGGTGTTATCCAGTCTTTATTGCGGAAAGCAACAATTTGCACGTGCTGCTTACTTAATAAGTCCTGTCCAAATTGAATATATCGCTTAGTACTAATACCAAGTAAATGCTCCAAGGTAGGTGCAACATCAATTTCACCACCATAAGTATGATCAATATAACCATTTGTCATGCCCGGTATATGAACAATCAATGGCACTCGTTGCAAATTAGCATTATCTAAATCGTTCCAATTACTCTCACTTTTGCCAAGCACCGACGCCAAATAAGGCGCGTCAGTATTAGAAATACCGTAGTGATCACCATACAAGACAACAGCAGTATTATCGTACAACCCTGATTTTTTGAGATAATTAAAGAATTCCTTCACGGATTGATCAAGGTAGTGATTGGTGATGAAATAGTTGTCCACTAATGTTGAACCTGTATTCGACGTCTGGAAATTAGGATCTTGGTCCTGTGCATCTAGCGTATAAGGTGTGTGGTTTGTCACTGTCAAATATTTAGCATAAAACGGCTGCTGCAAACGTTCTAGATAAGGAATAGAGTTTTGAAATAATAATTTATCTTTCAGGCCCCACGATGTCGCTTTTTTACCAGTTAAATCAAAATAATCACCGGAAATCCAATTTTGGTAGCCCATATGTTTGTAAACTGTGCTACGATTCCAAAAGCTACCAATGTTACCATGAAATACTGCGCTTGAATAACCAGCACGTTGATTCAAAATAGCAGGCATTGCCTGAAAGGTTTGATCATCTCCTAGTTTGGAAAATAATGAGCCTTGTGGTAATCCAAAAGTAGAAGTCTCTAGCATATTTTCTGCGTCAGATGTCTTACCTTGTCCAACTTGATTAAAGAAATTATCAAACGAAACACTCGACTTGCTATGGTATAAGCTATTCAAAAACGGTGTTACTTCTTGGCCATTAATTTTCAAATCAAGTGACATTTGTTGGAAGCTTTCCAAATGAATCACAATGACGTTCTTGCCTTTCGCTTTGCCATAAAATTCTGGATTAATCGCCGCATAATTTTTCTTAATATATTTCTGAACAGCTGTTAATTCAGATGGTGTTGCACTTTTACGAACCTGACTAGTTTGGTATGTATTAATCGCATCATAAATTGTGAATGGTCCAATACCCAAATACTTCACCATATATTCACGATCAAACTGACGTGTTAATAACTGTGGTCGATCAACATCTGCAAAAAACATATTTGCCACCAATACAAAAACACCAATGGTAAAAAGTTTAAATGGTTGCCAACGTTTTAATGGTCGCTGATCGAATTTAATTTTTCGAATAATCATCAAGCCAATTAAAATGACTAAATCAATCCAAAATAAAAAATCATGTACGCCAAAAGAAATGGCGCCTGCTGCTTTACTACCTTGGTTAACCGTATTGTACCCCAGCATGGTATTAATGGACATGAAATCTGAAAATTCTCGAAAATAAATGACATTCAAATACAACAATGTTGTCATCGCTGTATCAATGAGTAATAGTGCCCCATAATAAATTTGTTTGGGCTTGATGAACAAGACCAAACTAAACAAAATCATGGTAAATCCGATTGGATTCAATAGCATGAGAATTACTTGCAATGGATCAGAAACGTGTAACCAATCAAAATCAGCACCATACGCCAAAATAGTTTTTAATGTGAATAAGACGACTAACCATGTAAAAAAACCAAGTCGTGTATTCAGTTGTGCTAGCCAATTTTTTGGCGCCAGCGTCTGGTGCCAAAATTTTTTCAAAAATTTTTTCATAAGTTTCATTATACCAATTTATATGGTCACTCGCTCTAAATATTGCTATACTTGTATCATGACAATAGAAATAAAACATCAAAAAGGGCTCGGTCCAATTCAAATAGACGCCCTAACAATCAGAAAAACCGTGTTTGTCATCGAACAAGGCGTTGACATCGCTGACGAGATGGATGATCCGTCGGCCGAAGAAGAGGCAATTCACATCGTAGCATATGTTGATGGCAAACTCGCAGCAACTGCTCGTGTTTTACCTGAGTCAACAGCTACTTGGCATGTTCAGCGTGTAGCCACGCTCTATCCTGCGCGTGGCAAGGGTCTTGGTAGCAAATTATTTGCATATATTGAACAACTTGCCCCTGAATACGGTATCAAAACATTAGTACTAGGTGCACAAGTGCAGGCTCGCGGTTTTTACGATCATTTAGGTTTTTCAGCTTTTGGCGAAGCGTTCATCGACGCTGGTATTCAACATATTCACATGAAAAAAGCGCTGTCATAGGCGCTTTTTTTGTGCTAAGAACGCCTCATGTAAGCAATTTCAACTTTAATTTGATAAGGCTGCTGATCGTCAATGAGTTCACTTCTCGTAGCAACATGACTTAATCCGCCAGTCAGAACTACCGAAGCAACAGCCAAACGATAATGTGACAATGCTTGATCCGTTGGTGTCAACCCTACCCGAGAAACAATCCCGAGTTCGCGAGCCTGCAACTGATTGATGCCACCAAATATTGTCAATGTGCCGCCAGTTTCTTGCATATCAAAATAAGGCAATATTGTCCCTGGATGATTGGCGTTAATCACTCCTTTTTGTGCAATAATTTGTCGTTGCGCCTGTTCACCCAAGTGACCATAGTCTTGTGCGATTAAATTTAAATCATTCATTTCATGAGCAACGATGTCAATGTTGGTTCTTTGCTGCAAATTACTGTCAATAACACCATTCATAACGTCTTGACGTTCATATAGCCCGTTTGCCGGAATAATCACATTCGCTACGGCTGGTGTCGTTTCTTCATGAGGTTGTCCGACAATTTGTTCTATTTTAGGCGAAATATCCCATTTCGTTGTTTTTTTTGTAAAAAAGTACAACACATTTAAAATAACAAAATACAGTAAAACTAAAAATATTGCTACTAGTAAACTACCCCTTAGAATACGACCATTTTCAAAAAAACGATATGCCAGATATAGTAAGTACCATACGCCAATGGCACCTACTGCTGTGTAAATACGGCCTTTTACTTTAGAATTGGTAGTAAAATAACCAAGATAATGATTGACTAAGTCAAGCAATGTAAACATTATTGGCTGTCCTCCGAACTACTGGTAGACGTCGCATTAGAACTCGAACTTTGACTCGATGAAGAGCTTGAAGATGATGAAGATGTTGTTGTGCTAGAAGTTTCCGATGAAGTTGAGGTTGAGGACGAAGAAGGTGTAACGGATGATGACACGTCACTACTCTCAGATGATGAGGTCTCAATAGATGAAGTATCGCGACTGGTCGTCGATGTATTTTTGCTTGTATCCATTGATGACGAAGACGTTGTACTAACCGCCCGTGATGATGCTCGCCCACCTTCTGTTGTACCTGTTGCAACGTTAACAGCCAAGTTTGCCGCACTAATAGCAACAATCAGCGACACAATTGCTGATGGTGTCAAAAAAGGTGGTGTTCTATATTTTTTTGCCATAAGCTCCCCTCTATGCTGACGTGATTAACACCTAATAATAGGTCATATATCATTAACAGTATAATTACATTTTACCCGCTTTCCATCAAATAAACATAAAATAAATCCATAATTAAAACGAAAACCCGCAATCTCTTGCGGGCGGACGATATTTAGGAGATTTTATTTTAGGGAGATTGAGATTGGAGAGAAGTCCGTTGATTCGTTGTTTGATATCAACTACTGTTGATGTGTATAATATAGTCATTCAATGTTAAATGGAGATTAAACATGTCAAAATACAAAGCGTATTTTATTGATCTTGACGGTACAATATATCAGGGATCTAAAAAATTTGCATCGGGGAAACGATTTATTGATCGCTTAAAAGCTGCCAATATTCCTTACTTATTTGTCACAAATAATTCAACCAAAAGTCCGGCTGATGTTGCTGCCAACTTAACGATTAATCATCAGATTGACACAACTACCGACCAAATTTATACTAGTGCCATGGCCACTGCCGATTATTTGAAAGCGTTAGCAACCCCACAACAAACACGCGTTTTGGTAGTTGGCGAGATCGGCCTTGAAGAAGCACTTTTAGACGCCGGATTTAGTTTGGTGCAAGACGACCATGCGGACTTTGTAGTAGCAGCATTAGATCGAACATTTACATACGATAAGTTAATGTATGCAACTTTAGCTATTCAACATGGCGCTAAATTTATTGCTACCAATCGTGATACTAATTTGCCAAATGAGCGCGGTATGATTCCTGGAGCTGGCGCGATCGTAGCAGCCATTGAAACTGCTACTCAGGTAACGCCAACTGTCATCGCAAAACCTGAAACACCAATTATGACAGGTGCGTTGCAGAAACTATGGGTTGCCAAAGAAGATGTTGTTATGGTTGGTGACAACTATAATACAGATATTCTCGCGGGTATCAATGCTGGTATCGATACCCTCTTAGTTTATTCAGGCTTATCAACGCACGAACAAATTAACCAAGTTGCAATCAAACCAACCCATGAAGTCGAAAATCTAGACGATTGGCTTGTTTAATTGAAAATAAAAAATCACATCAAGATTATGATGTGATTTTTTTTAAGCTAATTCACGTTTAGTAACTTTTTGGGCCACTTTTTTTGTTTTATTTGGGTGATAGAATAATAAGTAAAGAATTGCCGAAACAATCGGAATAACTGCTGATACCAAGTACAACTCACGGAATGACAGTGCATTATGCAAAGCACCTAATACGTATGGACCAACACCCAGTCCCAAATCCAAACCAATAAAGTAAGTGGAAAGAGCTATACCAATTCGATGACTAGTGACAAGTTTAAGTGTGACCGCCTGTCCGTTTGACATAAATGTACCATAGCCTAATCCGATAAATGCACCAGACAATAGTAATACAAAGCCATTATTCGCAAACGCTAAGATTACTAATCCCACCGCCAAAAACAAATAACTAGGGTACATGACATAATTTTCACCAAAACGGTCAAAAATTCTACCAGACATAGGACGCGTCAACGTGACGATACCAGCATATACTACGAAGAAAAACGAGCTGATAGCCACTAAATGTAATGTCTCTGCATAAGAAGCTAAGAATGACAAAACTGATGAATAAGACAATCCCATTAAAAAGCCAATGGCAGCAATTAACAAAACTTTAAATTCAATAAAACTAGAAATTTTCCAAGATTTTAATTCAGCCAGATGTGCAGCGGACAAATTAACATTATTAATTTTAACTGCAAATAACGCAACCATCGATACGCCAATTAATACTGTTGACAGAATGACGATAAATTGAAAACTTGTTGCGTTTAGTAGCAACAACCCGATGAAAGGTCCAATAGCCGCTGCCAGACTTGTACTCAAACCATAATAGTTTATTCCTTCGCCTTTGCGTTTTTCTGGGATAAACTCTGTAACAATTGCATTCAATGCTGTTGAAGTCATACCGTAAGCAAAACCATTAAGCAATCGAACACCATCTAGAACACCTATCGTAGGAACAGCCAGGTAAGCAACTGTTGTGATTAAATAGAGAATAGCACCCCATCTGGCCACCCGCTTGCGTCCAATTAATTCGAGCTCTTTCCCCATAATTAAACGCGCAATCAGTGTACCAATAATATATATTCCTGATGCAAGACCAGCTTGCCCAAAGGACGCATGCAATTGATCATGTGCTACCACAGCAATGATGACCATCATGAGATAATACACCAAATAGACAATAAAGTTGATGATCGTAATCGTTAAAAAGCCTTTGTTAAATAATTTTTCTTCCATTTTTCCAATCTCATTATACCTCAACACCTAACGACAAAAAAATGTCACTAAGTGGGCACAAAAATCGGACCGGATATTATATCATTCATGTCGCGCGAAACCTCGTTATTTTAACACCGCGCGCGTTTGCATGAAAATAATGTAAGCGTTAAGCCGTTGATTTAAGATTACCACGATTTCACAAAGTATGCAAAGTTTTTTTTATTTTCTTATTATATTGTCAAATAAGTTGACAATACAATATTTGATAATAAGAAAAGATAAAGATAGTTTGTGAAATTAATATTTTAATCCGCAATTTCTGAAAATAAATGAAAAAGTTACATTGTAAATCATCAACAAAAAAATAGTGAATGTTATGTTCACACAACATTCACTACCATCATCTTATTAGTGGGCCATCCAGGACTCGAACCTGGGACCTCTGCGTTATCAACACAGCGCTCTAACCAACTGAGCTAATGGCCCATATTTTGATGCTCTAACATCAAGCGAATGACGGGAATCGAACCCGCATAGCCAGCTTGGAAGGCTGGAATTCTACCATTGAACTACATTCGCAAGTAGTTCCTGTCGGAAGTCTCCTCCCTATGGCGCTGGACGGAATCGAACCGCCGACACATGCAGCTTCAATGCATTGCTCTACCAACTGAGCTACAGAGCCATCTCATTGTTCCCAATGAACGGTCACAGCGGGGCTCGAACCCGCGATCTCCTGCGTGACAGGCAGGCGTCCTAACCAGCTAGACCATGCGACCAATTGCGGGAGCAGGATTTGAACCTACGACCTTCGGGTTATGGGCCCGACGAGCTACCAGACTGCTCCATCCCGCGATAATTTTATTGCGACATCTTCATGCCTAAGGAGAATGTGGGATTCGAACCCACGCGCCGGTTTCCCGACCTGACGGTTTTCAAGACCGTTCCCTTCAGCCAGACTTGGGTAATTCTCCATTATCTTTGCTTCGTCCTGCATGGACCATGTTGGACTCGAACCAACGACCGGACGGTTATGAGCCGTCTGCTCTAACCAACTGAGCTAATGGTCCTTTTTCGAGCCTATCGCGGCGGGGGGAATCGAACCCTCGACCTCTCGGGTATGAACCGAACGCTCTAGCCAGCTGAGCTACACCGCGATCCTCTTCGGCTAAGTTCCCTTAACCAATCGGGATGACAGGATTCGAACCTGCGACCCCCTGGTCCCAAACCAGGTGCTCTACCAAGCTGAGCTACATCCCGAAAAAGTCTTCCTGAGCTTTCGCCCTTCTTATACTTAAAAAAAGAGTTTGAATTCCTTCAACCTCTATGCACCTAGCAGGAGTCGAACCTGCAACCTCCTGATTCGTAGTCAGACGCTCTATCCAATTGCGCTATAGGTGCATATATGCCGGCGACCGGGATCGAACCGGTACGATATTTCTATCGCAGGATTTTAAGTCCTGTGCGTCTGCCTATTCCGCCACGCCGGCATAAAAGCGGAAGACGGGATTCGAACCCGCGACCCCCACCATGGCAAGGTGATGTTCTACCACTGAACTACTTCCGCATAATTCATGCCGACTAAAGGACTCGAACCTTCGACCCCCGCTTTACAAGAGCGGTGCTCTACCAACTGAGCTAAGTCGGCATCGCTTATCCCGACGTGCCGGTTTCTTTCTTGACCCTGAAGTCAATGGACGCTACAGGGATCGAACCTGTGACCCCCTGCTTGTAAGGCAGGT
>NZ_JACVUE010000040.1:0-268 GCF_016624925.1 Leuconostoc sp. S50
AGATACACCGAGTTCGGATGTCCCAAGCTCAGATACACCAAGTTCGGATGTGCCAAGTTCGGATACGCCAAGCTCGGATGTGCCAAGTTCAGATACACCAAGCTCGGATACGCCAAGTTCAGATGTACCAAGTTCAGATACACCAAGCTCAGACGTACCAAGTTCGGATGTACCAAGTTCAGACGTTCCAAGTTCTGACACACCAAGCTCGGATGTGCCAAGTTCAGACGTACCAAGTTCGGATACGCCAAGCTCGGATGTTCCAAGT
>NZ_JACVUE010000041.1:0-262 GCF_016624925.1 Leuconostoc sp. S50
GTATCCGACGCCTCCGCCCAGGTACTGCTGCTGGTCAGCCGTGACCTGGACCACCAGGGTGGCGAGCGCGCTGCCCCGCACATGGTGAAAGTGGGGTAAGCCATGGGCCTGCATCTTAACGAAGGTGGCGATGACCTCGCCGAAAACCACGAGATCAACGTCACCCCCTTCATCGACGTGATGCTGGTGCTGTTGATCATCTTCATGGTCGCAGCCCCCCTGGCCACGGTCGACATCAAGGTCGACCTGCCCGCCTCCACGG
>NZ_JACVUE010000042.1:0-247 GCF_016624925.1 Leuconostoc sp. S50
AGTCGCTCTTTGACGTGGATTCACTGTTCGAAATCGATTCACTCTTTGACGTCGACTCACTGTTCGAGATCGAGTCGCTCTTTGACGTGGATTCACTGTTCGAAATAGAGTCACTCTTTGACATTGACTCACTGTTCGAGATAGAGTCGCTCTTTGACGTGGATTCACTGTTCGAAATCGATTCACTCTTTGACGTGGAGTCGCTGTTCGAGATAAAGTCGCTCTTTGACGTGGATTCACTGTTCGA
>NZ_JACVUE010000043.1:0-247 GCF_016624925.1 Leuconostoc sp. S50
CTACCGATTGCAGGCGTTATCCGCCACAGGGCTGCGCACAGGTTTTCGGGTCGAAGCCGGTGAAGACCATACCTCGGTGCCGTTTCGCATTCCTAACCAGGTACTTGGCGAGTTGATGAGCAACCGCCGTTATTAAGGGATTCGCCAACTATCGGAAGGGGGCGGCTGGGCCCTGCCATGGGCGGTTGCCGCTACCTGCCCTATGCCGATGATGAAAGTGCCATGACCGACGCCATCGCACTGGCCC
>NZ_JACVUE010000044.1:0-247 GCF_016624925.1 Leuconostoc sp. S50
TCGTCGATAGTGTCAGTGACCTTAACGGACGCGTTACCGCCCAGTTGCAGATTCTCGAAGGTACGACCGTCGATGTCTACAGCCGAAGTACTGCCGAGTTTGATTTCACCCGAGTCTTTGTAAACGTCATCGCCCTGCGCAGCGTGCTCGTACGACACGCTGGTTTGGCCAGCCTTGATGGTGACCTGGGCGTTGTTGCTCAGGGTCACGACCAGGTCGTGGGCCAATGCAGTGTTCACGTGGACGG
>NZ_JACVUE010000045.1:0-234 GCF_016624925.1 Leuconostoc sp. S50
CAATGGACGCTACAGGGATCGAACCTGTGACCCCCTGCTTGTAAGGCAGGTGCTCTCCCAGCTGAGCTAAGCGTCCATGATGGAGAGGAAGGGATTCGAACCCTCGAAACGTGTCGCCACGCTTACACGGTTTCCAACCGTGCTCCTTCGGCCAGACTCGGACACCTCTCCGTTTCTTCCTACTGCTCTCGTTCTTCTTATGTACGGCACCGCATCGTCCTATCCTCGCAGGAA
>NZ_JACVUE010000046.1:0-232 GCF_016624925.1 Leuconostoc sp. S50
GCCAGAGCAAATTGCTGGTAATGTGCAAGATGTTGATGTTTCTGCATCAGTAATCAGGTTATGGTCTAGGCAAGGCCTTATCAATATTCGGAAACAGAAATATCATCGTCAAAATGGTACACCCAAAGAACGTGCTGTGGCACAAACTAAACGTGATAAGGAACGTGAAATTGCACGACTACGTGAACAATTAAAAAATGACGGAGAATTAGTCCGCCATTCTATATTTGAT
>NZ_JACVUE010000047.1:0-222 GCF_016624925.1 Leuconostoc sp. S50
GTGTTATCCACATCCTCTGGCCACTGATCCTTCGGTACGAATCGCCACCATCGCCCTGCCAAGCCATGGCGCATCATGCCGCCCGCCTGGGACCAGCTGCCGGCCTCCTGATATTTACTGGCCAGCCAGAAGAAGCCTTTCGAGCGCAGTAGGCGCCCATTGGTCCAAGGGGTGTGGATAAAGTCGAAGAAGCGCTGTGGATGAAGCGGGCGCCGTGCCTGC
>NZ_JACVUE010000048.1:0-221 GCF_016624925.1 Leuconostoc sp. S50
GCCCAGGCGGCAGACCGCCTTGGTTTCGGCGGTGTACTGATCCCTACCGGGCGGTCCTGCGAGGACTCCTGGTTGGTGGCGGCATCGTTGATCCCGGTCACCCAGCGGCTGAAGTTTCTCGACAGCCTGGCACGGGCGGTGGCCGAGGCTTCAGCACCCGAAGACATTCTGGCGATCACCACGCGCATGCTGGTGGAACACCTGGGGCTTTCCAGCTGCGC